>PAGD01000029.1 GCA_002704345.1 Rhodobiaceae bacterium
AGAGAATTTCTTGGAAACAAATCGCTTGTTGTGAAGGTTACAAAGCTTGCAAAGTGGAAAACAGCAATACAATTTATTACAATATTAGTTTTCCTAGGAAGCCAAGTAATTAATAACTTCTATATGTATACCGATATCATTAATATTTTCATCGAATTTACTTGTACATTATTAATTTGGATAACTTCCTTAATCTCATTATACACAGGAATTAATTACCTAAGAACTTCTTATGGTCATTTAAGCACTAGAAAAAAATGAAATTATTGTACTTTGCAAAAATTAGAGAGGTCCTAAAGAAGAGTGAAGAAACAGTTTCTCTTCCCTCAAATATTATAACGACAGGCAATTTGATAGATTATCTTATGAACCTTGACGATAGTTATAAAATTGCCTTCGAGGATAAAAAATTTTTCATCGCAGTTGACGAGGAGTTTGTAAAAATGGACTTTATAATTACAAACTCAAAAGAAATAGCAATTTTTCCTCCAGTGACAGGTGGATAATGATCAAAACAAAAATACAATCAGAAATATTTAATATAGTCGATGAAATGAAAGAAATATCGGGGTCTAAAGCAAATGGTGCAACTGTAAGCTTTATTGGTTCTGTAAGGGATCTTAAATCTGAAAATTTAAAAACTCTAGAAATAGAACACTTTCCNAAAATGGCAGAAAAAGTNCTAAATAAAACTGCTCAATATGCATACAAAAANTGGGGTTTATCGCAATGTATAATTATTCACAGATATGGAAAATTAAATGTAAATGATCCAATTGTATTAATTATTACTTCATCACCTCACAGAAAAGAAGCTTTTAAAGCTAACGAATATATTATTGATTTTTTAAAAACTAACGCCCCATTTTGGAAAAAAGAGAATACCGAAAAAAGATCTTATTGGGTAAATCAAAAAGATTAATCGCCNGACCAATTATTAACAAGCTCGCTATAAGCTGATGAAATTTTCATTATTTCATCACCTACAAAAAACTTAATATCATCTATTTCTGAAACTGGGGTTACTTCTGCTGCAGTCCCNGTTATAAAGCATTGATCAAATTCTTTTAAATCATCAAGAAAAAGCACCCTTTCGATAANCTTCATTCCAAGACCTTTTGCAATCTCAATAACAGTTCTTCTTGTAATTCCATCAAGAAAGCAGTCAGGAATAGGAGTATGAATCTCACTACCCTTTATAAAAAAGATATTTGCTCCAGTTGTNTCAGCAATTTGGTNTCTATAATCAAGCATTAANGCATCAGAAAATCCTTTTAACTCAGCTTTTTGTTTCGCAAGAGTNCAAATCATATATAGNCCGGCAGCCTTNGCTTTACATGGAATTGTTTCAGGTGAAGGNCTTTTCCATTCTGAAAGCGTAACTTTTATTCCTTTTAAAATTTCCTCTGGNGTAAANTAACTAGGCCACTCCCAAACAGCAATTGCACAATGAACTTTTGCATTTGGAGCTGAAACACCCATTTCAGAGCCTCGCCAAACAATTGGTCTTAAATAAGCATCCGTTAAATTATTCAGNTCAATTGCTTTATAAGAAGCATCTATAATTTCCTCTACAGAGTATGGAATTTTTAGATCAAGCGCTCTAGCTGACTCAAATAATCTTTCTGTATGCTCTCTTACTTTAAATATCTTACCGGAATAAGACCTCTCGCCTTCAAAAACTGAACTTGCATAATGCAGTCCATGATTGAGTATATGAATATTTGCATCTTTCCAATCAACAAATTCTCCATCAAACCAAATCAGTCCCTCTCGATTTTCCATAGATGTAGACAAAAGATACTCTCCTAAAAAAACTAAATTATAATAGCAACGAGCGGTAGCATTGAGATTAAAAGTAGTCAATAAAATTGATTAATTCAAAATTTTAAACTTAATTATTTTATATAATAAAAATAATATACTATTAATAAGCTATGAATAATAAAGAAAAAAAGATACCAAATATAAAAAATCTTCTTGTAGTTGATGATGATCAAAGAATTAGAGACTTATTGAAAGAATATCTAGTCAAAGAAGGTTTTTTAATAACTACTGCAGATTGCGCTGAAAATGCTCGTGAAAAAATAAAATATGTAAATTATGACCTTATTATTTTAGATGTAATGATGCCTGGTGACGATGGCCTAAAGCTTACAACCGAAATAAGGCAAAGTTCGCAAACTCCTATTATCTTANTAACAGCAAAGTCTGAAATAGACTCAAAAATAGAGGGCCTTGAAACCGGCGCAGATGATTATATTACAAAGCCATTTAGTCCAAAAGAACTTGTTTTAAGAATAAATTCAATACTAAAACGTTCAAAGGTTAATAAAATTCTTAATCCAGAAATATTTTTTGGAGATTATGTTTTAAATATAGAAACTAGAGATTTTTCTAAATCTGGTAAAAGAATTTACCTAACAGAAAAAGAATTAAACCTATTGATTTTACTTGCAGAAAGTCCAGGTCAGCCACTTAGTAGAGAGGATTTAGCTGGTTTAGATGAGCCTGGTAGAGCTGTAGACGTTGGAATTAATAGGCTAAGAAAAAAAATTGAAGATGATCCAACTATGCCTATATGGCTCCAAACAGTAAGAGGGAAAGGTTATATCTTAAGACCAAATTGATAATGAAAATTGATTTACCAATACTTAAAGCTTTAAAAAAAATTTTTCCTAATGGTCTTTATACAAGNTCATTAATAATAATAATTACACCTATAGTTATTTTACAGGCAATTCTAACATTTGTTTTTATCGAAAGACATTGGGAGCTTGTAACAAAAAAGCTCTCATCTTCAGTTGTATCTGAAATAGGTATGATGATAGATATGATGGAAAATACTGATTTGAAAATCATCTCAGTTAATGCAAAAAAATTTTATGATATCGATCTCAAGCTTTTACCTGAACAAAATATCGATATAGAAAAAATATCTCCAAAAAATTTAGTAGAAAAAACCCTTAATCAAGAGTTACAAAAAAAACTCAATGAAAAATTTTCAATCAATGACCTCTCAAATGAAAAAAAGGTTATTATTAANGTTGAAACAAAAAATGGGATAGTTGAATTTATNGTCCCAAGAAGAAATGTTTATGCAACCAATAGTCATATTTTTCTAGTTTGGATGGTAATTTCATCAATATTAATTTTATCAATTGCAATACTTTTTTTGCGTCAACAAATTAAACCAATAGAAAAATTGGCTAAAGCNGCCGAATCCTTTGGTATAGGAAAAAANATAGAAAACTTTAAGCCCACTGGGGCTACAGAAGTCCGAAAAGCTGCAGACGCATATATTAAAATGCAAGAGAGAATTGAAAAGTTTTTAGAACAAAGNACATTAATGTTGGCAGGNGTAAGTCATGACTTAAGAACGCCCCTTACTCGAATTAAACTTCAATTAGAAATGTACGCAGGCCAAAANGGGAGTGAGGATTTACTNAAAGATGTAAATGAAATGCAATATATGTTGGAAACATATTTAGATTTCTCTCAAACAGTCTCCAGTGAGGAGAATACGANAGTTAACCTTAATCAGTTANTCGAAAATATTATAAAGACAAGCCAAGAAGAATTGAAATCAATAACCTTTAAATCACCTAAATCTAAAAATTTAGTTTATGATTGTAAACATATCGCCCTAAAGCGATGTATTATAAATTTAATCAANAACGCTAAAGCTTTTGCAAATNAAGTATTAATTACTCTAGATAANAATAAAAAGGATATAAAAATTGTTATTGAGGATAATGGGCCTGGNATACCTCAAAAAGATTATGAAAAAGCTCTAAAACCNTTTCAAAGACTTGATTCATCACGAAATCAAAATATTGCTGGATCAGGCTTAGGCCTATCAATATCTCAAGAGATAATAAATAGTATAGGAGGGAGTATTAAATTATCAAAAAGTAATTTAGGCGGACTAAAAGTGACTATAACTTTACCTCCTAGAGATACTCTAATTACTTAAATCCTTACTCCTCTTGTAGGCCTCTCGTATAGCTTTTTTAAATATATTATAAAATTCCTTATCAGGACTCATTAATACCTTAAGGGCTGCTTCAGTAGTCCCACCTTTTGACGTTACTTTTTCTCTTAAGCTAGAAAGACTATCATTTGAAGATTTCATGATATCAGAAGATCCAATAGCAACTTGTCTTGATAGTTTATCTGCATTTTCTTTACTTAAGCCCATGTCCTCAGCTATTAAGGATAAACATTCTGTTAGAAAAAAATAATAGGCAGGTCCTGATCCTGATGTAGAAGTAACTACATCCATCATATCTTCATTATCAACCCAAATAACCTCTCCTACACCTGAAAAAATTTTATCTGTTGTTTCTTTAAAGGCTTTATTTACATTATTATTTCCATAAAGAGCAGTAACACCACTACCCTCAGAAACAGCCAGATTAGGCATTGCCCTTATTATTGGCGAAAGACCGAAATAACTTTCAAAAGTCTCAACCTTGGTGCCAGCTAAAATCGAAATTATTGAAAAGATTTTTTTTTGATCTAAATTTTCTAAAACTCCTAAACAAACCTCACTAATAACCTGTGGCTTAACCGCAAATAGCACAGTATCAAAATCCGTTTCTTTTAAATCGTTAATGGATTGATAATGTTTTATTTTATTAGCTGATATTAAATTATAATTATCTTTAATTAAGTTCGGTTCAACAACGGATATATCAAAATTCAATTCATTATTTGATGTTAAACCCTTTAATAGACTACCCCCCATCTTTCCGGAGCCTAAAATTAATAATTTTTGAAGAGCTTTCATTGGTTTTTATTTATTACGCTTCACCTTGTGTATTAAATAAAACTGCCTCAAGAGCTTCAGATGGGCTCTTATTTGCCCATAAAACATATTGAAAGGCTGGAAAAAATTGATCACAAGATGTAACTGCTTGTACCATAACTTCATCGAATTGATTCTGTGAAATTTTATTTCTATTAAAAAGAGACGTATTTCTATAAAGAACAATACCTTCATCAATCCAAATATCAAAATGACCTAGCCACATTTGATTGTTTATAGAGGAAACTAAGTGAAGAATATTATTCTTATGCCTTTCTTGAAATTTTAAATCAAAACCACAAACAATATTAATACCTTCAAAATCATCAACCCAAGTCACTGATATCTGATAATCAGACCACTGACCTTTTGCAATAATTGAAACTTCATTATCAGATCTCTCATATGTCCAATCTCTTATGCTTGCAACCATCTCAACTGTATCAAGAGGATCTTCTAATAATTCTATATTTTTTGCTAAAGTCATAAATTACCACATCTAGTGTCTGATATAGATCAACATACTACAAATTGAAAAAACATAATAGATAAAATAACAAAAAATTTTAAATTAAATATAAATGTATGTATAAATTCTTATAGATGAAAAACCTTATTTTAAATATTGATCCAATAGCAATTTCAATAGGTCCAATAAATATATATTGGTATGGCATTGCTTATATGATGGGTATGATATTAGGGCTCTTTTATGCAAAAAAAATAGTAAGCTATCAAAAAAATTCTTGTGATTTAAATATAACTAAAGAAGATATTGATGAAATTTTTCTTTGGATAGTTTTTGGAATAATACTTGGAGCTAGGTTTGGGTATATTTTATTCTATAATTTTAACTTTTACTTAAGTAACCCAATTTCAATTTTTACATTATGGGAAGGTGGCATGTCTTTTCATGGAGGTGCCACTGGAGTTATAATTGCAATTGCAGCTTATTCCTGGAAAAAAAATAAGCCCTTCTTGGAACTAGGAGATGTAATTTGCGCTGTAGTTCCAATAGGTTTATTTTTTGGAAGAATAGCAAATTTTATAAATGGTGAACTCTGGGGTAAGGTTACAAGCGTTCCTTGGGGTATAATATTTCCTAAGGCCGATCAAAATCCCAGACACCCTAGTCAATTATATGAGGCAGGGCTTGAGGGCATACTTTTATTTATAATTTTAGCAATTCTTATATCAAACAAGGGTCTTCAAAAGAAAGGTCTAGTAAGTGGATCATTTTTATTTATATATTCCTTCTCTAGAATTCTTATAGAGTTCTTTCGTGAACCTGATAAACATATTGGATATATATTTCCCTATTTAACAATGGGAATTATTTTATCTATTCCTTTTTTGCTTTTAGGTTTATTTTTAATTGCTACTTCATATAAAAAATGACTGCTCTTAAAAAGAAAATAGAAAAAATAATTACAGAACAAGGGCCAATTTCAATCTCCGACTTTATGAAGCTGGCTCTTACTGATAAAAAAAATGGCTATTATAGAAAAAAAATGCCTTTAGGATCAAAGGGTGATTTTATTACATCACCTGATATCTCTCAGATATTTGGAGAAATAATTGGTGTTTGGATTTTAGACTTATGGATAAAATTAGGAAAACCCAAAGAAACTCAGATAGTCGATCTCGGAGGAGGAAGAGGAACCTTATTAAGTGATATTAAGAGAGTTCTTGGCAATAAAATAAGCAGTTATATATTTATAGATATTAACGTTGAATTAATTAAATTACAAAAAAAAGCAGTTAAAGATGCAATTCATTTTGAAAAAATAGAGGATATTCCAAATAAGCCTACTATCTTCATTGGGAATGAATTTCTAGATACATTTCCAATAAACCAGTTTGTTCTCTCTCATAAATATTTTAAAGAAGTTTGTGTAAATTATAAAAACAAAAAACTAATCTTTTCACATCATAGAACCAACTTATCAAGGACCTTAGATAAAAAGACATTAAATCAAATAAAAGTGAATGATATTTTAGAAATAAATTTCGAAAGTAGAAAATTTATAGAAAAATTATCAAGGTTTATAAAAGAAAACAATGGTGGAGCTATTTTCTTTGACTATGGCTATACATTTAACCATGGAGATACATTCCAGGCAGTTAAAGATAGTAAGTTTGTAAACCCTTTAGATGATCCTGGTAATGCAGATTTAACTGCACATGTAGATTTTAATGATTTATATCACCAAGCTAAAAACAGTTTAGTTAGCGTATGGGGTCCTGATACCCAGGGTACATTCTTAAAAAAAATGGGTGCTATTGAAAGACTTAATGCACTTGAATCTATAAGCGATGATAAAACTAAGCAAAAATTGCGTAATGGATTAGACCGTTTGATAAATACTGATGAAATGGGAGAGCTATTTAAAGTCCTAGCAATTACTTCTAATAAATTCCCCTCGCCTGAGGGATTTACCTGTGGTACAAGAGGCACTTAACATAATTAAATTATCAAAAATTAGTGAGGCGGGATGAAATTAGTTACAGGAAATTCAAATTTAAAGCTAGCCAAAAGTATTTCTGATTATGTTGGTGTTGATATATCAAAATGCGAAGTGAAAAGATTTGCTGATAAAGAAATCTTTGTTGAAATGCATGAGAATGTTCGTGGAGAAGATGTATTTGTAATCCAATCTACCTCATTTCCTGCAAATGATAATTTAATGGAACTTTTAATAATAATTGATACCTTAAAAAGAGCTTCCGCCAAAAGAATTACAGCTGTTATACCTTACTATGGATATGCACGACAAGATAGAAAACCAGGCCCTAGAACTCCAATAACATCAAAACTAGTTGCAAATATGATTGATAAAGCAGGAGCAAATAGAGTGTTAACTATGGACCTTCACGCTGGGCAAATACAAGGCTTTTTTGATATTCCTACCGATAACCTATTTGCAGCACCTGTGCTTACATTAAACATCAAAGATAAAATAAAAAATAAAACACCAATTATTGTTTCACCAGATGTTGGTGGTGTTGTGAGAGCAAGAATAATAGCAAGTAGAATTGGTGCAGATTTAGCTATCGTAGATAAAAGGCGAGAAAAAGCTGGGGAGTCTGAGGTCATGAATATCATTGGCGATGTAGAAGGCAGGGCTTGTTTTATAATAGATGATATTGTTGATTCAGCTGGAACACTTTGTAATGCATCAAATGCACTTTTAGAAAAAGGTGCTACCGAGGTATACGCATATGTAACGCATGGAGTTTTATCTGGTGAGGCTGTTGAAAGAGTAAACAATTCATCTCTAACAAAACTAGTATTAACTGATAGTATCGAAGAGTCAGACTTGGTATTAAAGTCTAATAAAATCGAGGTTATCTCTATTTCGTCTCTATTAGGAGAAGCGATAAAAAGAATTTCTGATGAAAAATCTGTATCAAGTTTGTTTGATTAACTTGATTTGATCTTAAAGCAGGGTTATAACCCGCCACAGGAAAAATTTTTAATTATAATTTTGGAGAAAAAGGATGGCAGAAACCACCTTATTAAAAGCAGAAGAAAGAAAAGATACAGGAAAATCATTTGCACGTGCAGTTAGAAAAACTGGAAATATTCCTTGTATAATTTATGGAGATAATAAAGACCCTATGGCTGCTAGCCTGAATGCTATAGAAGCATTAAAACTTTATAATTCAGGAAAAATGCTTTCTCAGCTTATCGATGTTGAAATAACGAATGGTGAAAAATTTAAAGCCATTTCTAAAGATATTCAATTACATCCTGTTAAAGGAAATATTATCCATATTGACTTACTTCGTCTTGGAGCTAATTCTAGAATATCAGTTGATGTTTCTGTTGCGTTTGTCAATGAAGAGGAATCACCCGGAATAAAGGCTGGTGGAACTTTAAATGTTAGTCGTTACACCGTTGAACTTGACTGCCCAGCAAATAATATACCTGAGGGTGTCGAAGTTGATTTAACAGGCCTTGAGATTGGAGAAACTATACATTTATCAGACATCAAACTTCCCGAAGGAATTGTTTCGGCTATTACGGATAGAGATATAACTGTAGCAAGTATAGCAGCACCAATGAGTGAGGCTGAAATGGAAGCTCTTGATGCAGCCGATGCAGAAAGACCAGAAGGAATTGAAGAGTCAGAAGAGTCGGAAGTAGAGTCAGAATCAGATTCAGAAACAAGTTCAGAAGCTGAAGCAGAAGATAAGGAATAGTTAGTTACATTGGCTTTATCAAATGACACAATACTTTTTGTAGGATTAGGCAATCCAGGCGAAAAACATAAAAACAATAGACATAACGTTGGGTTTATGGCTCTAGACTGTCTCTCTAGCTTTCATAAATTCGGAAGAAGCAGAACTAAGTTTCTTGGAAGAACTTCAATGGGATCAATAGAGGATAGAAAGTTAATTTCCTTTAAGCCCCAGACTTTTATGAATGAATCAGGTAGAGCTGTTAGAGAAGCTTCTAACTTTTATAAAATATCACCCGAGAGAATCATAGTTTTTCATGATGAATTAGATCTTCCTTTTGGAGAGGTTAGGGTGAAAAAAGGCGGAAGTGACGCTGGTCATAACGGATTAAAATCAATTGATGAGAATATTGGTAAAGATTATTATCGTATAAGAATTGGAATAAGTCATCCAGGGGATAAAGATAAAGTAACTAAGCATGTTTTAGGTGATTTATCTAAAGAAGACAACGAAGCTCTTGATAAAATTCTCTCATTAATCGCAAAAAATATTTCTATACTTATAGATGGCGATGAAAAAAAATTTCAAAAAAATATAACTCAATCAAAGAAATAACTTAAAAATGGGCTTTCAGTGTGGAATAATTGGTTTACCAAATGTAGGGAAATCAACACTTTTTAATGCCCTAACTAGAACTTCTCTTGCTCAATCAGCAAATTATCCTTTTTGTACAATTGAACCAAATATTGGTGAAGTAGACGTTCCAGATGAGAGATTAAATATACTTTCAGATATTAATAAATCACTTCAAATACTTCCAGCAAGATTAACTTTTGTTGATATTGCCGGATTAGTGAAAGGTGCATCCCAAGGTGAAGGTCTAGGAAATCAATTTCTTTCGAACATCAGAGAGGTGGATGCAGTAGCGCATGTGGTGAGATGTTTTGAAGATGAAAATATCACACATGTAAATGGTCAAATAAATCCTATTGAAG
>PAGD01000030.1 GCA_002704345.1 Rhodobiaceae bacterium
GTCTCAAATACCCTTGTTGGAAGAGGGATACTATCAAGATGGTAAGCGACTGCTCCATCGCCAGAAGCGGCAACAGCTGCAGAAGCAACACCTCTAATCGACATACTGCCACCAGTAAANTTACCACGNGTATAAGTTACNCTTGGNATAGTNAANTGAAGATCACCAAANGTTTCNATTTGNTGAAGTTCTAATGCNTCAGNTCCAAAAGCAGAAACNGCAATTGGAACATCTTGAATACTTTGTGCAGTTCTTTCAGCAGTAACTAGAATTTCTTCAATACCAGTTGTNTTTGCNTCCTGCGNTAAAGCAGNATTNGAAAANAATAATGGNGCAACCATAAATATGGCTACAAATAAAATACGTTTTGACATCTAGTGCCCCCCTTTACTTACGTTTTACCGCAATTGTTATTTTTTTTGTTAGGCTTACATANAATAGGATACTTAATAAATTAAAGAAGACAATAGAAAAATTTCATAAAAAAAACACAGTGTACCTTTATTACAACATATTTCTATATTTTAACTTCAGTACACTGTGTTTTAAGGAAATTAAAACAAAACCTAACACTTTTAGTTTTATCTCCCCCCACCACTTTTTCATATTATGAAATTATTATTATTATTATTAACGTGGTCCTTAAAATAACTTTATAAGGTAATTTTAATTTAGCAACTTTTTTTTACTATTTATAGAAAAAATTTTTACTATTTATATTAAAAATAACTTTAAGGTAAAAAAAAGGCGGCAAATGAGCCGCCTTTAATTTCACAATTTTAATTTAGAATTAAAATTCTCTACTTAATGTTAATCCCCACATTTTTGGAACAACTGGATAACCNGCATAGGATCCGGGNGANCCTGGGACATTAAACCCAGTGTAAATNAACTCATCATCATTAATATTTCTACCCCAAAGCATCAAGCTAAATCCTGANGCTGAATCTTTTACACCAAGACTTGCATTTAAAGTTCCAACTTCTCTCAAAGCATTAGGTACTTCAATTGGAACAGCATCTGTTGCTTGGTAAGCATCTTCGTAAACATATTCACCTCTGATATAACCAGTCATATTTTCATTTAAATCAAATGTATATGTTCCTGAAACAGTAATTGCTAACTCAGGAACGCCCGAAGGAGTTCTGCCAGTGAAATCTTTTACTCTTGCAGGACCACCATTTATTATTGGACAGTCATCAGATGCAGGTGGAACAAATGTTCTATCACATGGACCATTTTTGAAATCATTGAAAGTGGCATCTATGTAACTAGCAGCAAACGTTACAACAAAATTTTCATTAAGGAAAAATAGAGAGTCAATTTCAATACCTTTGTTAGTTTGTTCACCTATATTCACTAGATTAAATCCGGTACCAATAAATAGATTTGATTGATAGCCCTCAACAGCCATATGGAAGAATGACATATTTAAATAACCATTAGAGAAGGTTTTTTTAAAGCCAACTTCAATATTTTCAGCTTCTTCAGGTTGAGCGAAGTAAATGCTTGGATCCATAGATTGACCAGCATAAACAGTTGCATTTGCACCCAAATTTGTTGAAATTGCTTTGAAGCCAGTAGAATGACTTATGTATGCTGATAAAGAATCATCAAATTCATGAATTAATTTTATTGAATGAGTAACATCATCAGAATTCCACTTTCCATCTTCATTAGCATTTGGATAATTAAAGAAAGGAGGAAAGAATTGGAAGCCAGCTAAGGCTGCTGTAGCAGGATTTAATATAAATGGTATTGCTGCAAATTCATCATCGATTATAACATTTGAAACTACTTCTTTTTCATCTTCAGAATAACTCAGACCAATAGAAATAGATGTGTTAGATGTAATATCATAATCTATTTGTGCAAAAATACTAAAAGCTTCATTTTGCATATCAAAATATTCATTTTGAAGACCACCATTTGTTTTATACCAACTAGCTCTTTGTTGAGCTGCAAGGCCTGGTATAATTGCCGCAATGCCTCCATCAAGAGCAGGACTTCCTGTCGAAACACCAGCTANAACNCCNCCAATTTGTGTNGTAGTTAATGGAGGAAGAGCAGTTCCTAGTAAAGCTGTTTGAGCTGCAGGAGGAAGGTTAGAAATTTGTGCTAGACCTTGTACTGCAACTTGACCGGCAATACCATTTAAACTTGTTCCAACAGGTGATAAGATTAAATCTATAAAAGGTCCTATTGATTCTTTATAAAAAACATTTCTATCATGCTCTACGGACTCATCTTGATACCATGCACCAATCATCCATTGTAAAGGNCCATCTGNATTNGANGTNAGNCTAAATTCTTGTGTAAATGTTTCAAAATCATCATAAATTCCATTAGTCAATAAAGGCAAAGAGCTAAAATCAACATCACCATTTACTGCTTGTGAACTTTCTCTGTAAGCAGTTATTGATGTTAGATTAGCAAAGCCAAGNTCATAATCAACATGAACAGAAATACCCTGGTTCTCAATAGTTCCAGCAGGATCAAAATTAAGATAAGTTTCATATCCAAATGTATTAACTGGTTCAATAATTGTTTTAACACCTGGGGCTATAAGAGCATCGGCTCCAATTGATACAGCACCATTCAGTAAAGCTGCAGTTGTACAACAATTTTCGTCAGCTTCATCTTTATCCACTATAACTCTGACTGTTAGATCCTCATTTACCTCAGTTAATAATTGAGCTCTTATTGCATATCTATCTCTATCGTTAATTTCTGTTCCAAGAGCTAAATTTTTTGTATAACCGTCTCTTTTATGTCTTGTTGCAGATATTCTAAAGGAAGTATTTTCTGAAATTGGCCCTGTAACTGTTCCGCCTAATTTACTCAAACTATACTCACCGGCGGTTAATTGTAATTTTCCACCAAATTCATTTTCAGGAAGAGCGGTTGTGATATTAATTACACCAGCAATAGCATTTTTACCAAATAAAGTTGATTGAGGGCCTTTAATAACTTCAACTCTCTCAACACTTATTAAGTCATTAATTGCTGATTGATTTCTTGAAATCATTACACCATCAATTGCGACAGCAACCGAAGGCTCAACGCCAGGGTTATTTGCCCCATTACCAAATCCACGAATTAAAAAAGTATTTTGTGCAGCAAATTGTGTTTGATCTATTTTTAATGAAGGAACAGAACTCTGTAAATCTAATATATCACTTATTGCTAAAGTCTCTATATCTTCCATTTGAACAACAGAAACTGAGATAGGCGTATCTTGAAGTGTTGTATTCTTTTTGGTTGCAGTAACAACAATTTCTTCAACTAGCTGACTTGTTTGGGCTTGAGAATTATTGGTTACGGTTAGAGATAAAATAAGTGCAAAAAACACATAAAAATAAGTTTGCAAACGCATAAGTAGACTCCCCTACGGTAACAATGATTTATTATTTTTATTATTGATTGTTAGATTTTAAAAAAGATTACAATAAAGTATTGATTCGCATACCACAATACATAAAAACTAATTTAATTAGTATGTGTTCTTTATTTACAACACTATTTTACTTAAGATTTATCTCTTTTAGTCTCATATTTAAATAATCATTTGCTAAAATTGACTCAGGATAAAGGTCAGGGTGCTCATTATTAATGCATTGAGGGAGAGTTTTGATTAAAAAATCTGGATTCAAATGGACAAAAAAAGGCATAGAATACCTAGAGAGATTTTTATTACTATTCATTGGATTGATAACTTTGTGTGTAGTAGATTTTAATCTGTGATTGGTAAGTCTTTGAAGCATATCACCAACATTGCAAACAATAATATCCGAGTTAGTTTCTATAGGAATCCAATTATTGTTCTTATCTAAAACCTCAAGTCCTTCTTGTTGAGTTCCAAGCAATAAAGTTATTAAATTTATATCTTCATGGGGTGCGGCCCTAATACCTTTTATAGCACTATCAATTGGTGGATAATGAATAAGTCTTAAAATTGAATTTCCTTGGTTGATTTTATTATCAAACCAATTTGGATCTAATTCTAAATAAATTGAAATATANGATANTATTTTCTNCCCAAGCTTATCCAGCTNGNTATAAATNTTATCTAATTTTTCATCGAAGTNTTCGATNAACATAACTTTTTCATTTTGAGGCATTACTGNNTTATATTTTTTATNCCAATTGGCTCTCCCATGATGCCANAATTCTTTTTGGTCTGATNCTTTTGCATTAACNGCTTTTTCAATNCCAAACGGTGTATANCCTCTTTGACCAGCNCCATCATTTTGATGATATTTGATTTTATNATCAAAAGGTAAATCAAAAATCTNTTTGGAAAGATTTAANGAATCNTGAATAAGCTGTGTATTAATNTTATGATCNTTTATTGCAAAAAAACCAAATTCCTCACAAGCCTGACCAATTTTTTTTGGNATATCATTATCTTGGAAGTCTAATTTATTAATCGAAATTACTGGAATGTTCATTTTAAAGTTTTTTAGTTTCCATTTTTTACTCTTTATCGTTGTTATTAGTTATTTTATTAGCCTTCACTACCAAAGCACCAATAGGAGTATCTATTGTAAATTTTAAAGGAACCCACATTTTTTCTTTTTCAAAATATTTGTACCAATAGCTTATAGAATTTCTCTCTGATGCAGTTTCTAGAAAATCACTTTCTTCATAACCTACTATTGGATTAAACGATCCCCTACATAGGCTGGTTTCATATTCAGTTTCATTAATCATTAATTTTCCCTTTTTTGTTCTTTTGCTCATTCTTATTTCATAAGAACGAACACCATCAAAACTTCTACTATTTTCCAAACAAGGATTTTCATAACTTCCAGATACCACAAATGCGCTATTTGGGTCGCTAGAATTTGATCCATACTTAAACAAGTCATCTTTGCTTAATATATCATTATCTCTGTAAGGTGGGTTTGCTTGAACGCTAACAGGAATACCATCATTATATTTTATTATAGCCTCTCTAGACTTATTTTTATTTTTTATTTCATAATAAAAATTATATTTTTCAGGCTTTAAACGACCATCCTCCAACCAGCCCTTACTTTCTGCCTTAAAGTTAAAGCTTACAAATTTATCAACCAATCCAGCAGCTTGTATATCAGTTTTGATATTCCAGTTGTTTTCCTTAAGATCTACTGTGTAAATTATTTCGGCTATCTTTAATCCACCAAGATTGGCTGAATATGAAATAATATTTTCAGCTTTTATGGGCATTGGATTAGTTACCAATAGAAGTATTATAAGTAATTTATATTTTTTCATTTTATTCTCATTCTTATAAATAAAGTTTATAATCAACTCTAGCTTGTTTTTTGTAAGAGAGCTATTGTCTCGTTAGTTTGGAGTACATTATGACATATAAAGCAGTAATTTGGGATTTTGGAGGAGTAATTACCTCTAGTCCTTTTGAGGCCTTTAATAATTTTGAAAGTCAAAATAATCTTCCTCTAGATATTATAAGGACAATAAATTCTGAGAACCCAGATACCAATGCATGGGCAAAATTTGAAAGAAACGATATTAGTGTAGATCAATTTGATGGACTATTTGCTGAGGAGGCTGAAAAAAAAGGTTTTAATATAACAGGTAAACAAATTATAAAATTACTATCAGGTACGATAAGACCTTTTATGGTGGATTTTTTAAAGGATCTAAAAGATAAATATAAATTAGGTTGCATAACAAATAATGTTCAATCAGATGCTAAGAGTAAACAGGATTATTCGAAGGAAGCTTCTGAGGCGATGGCTTTATTTGACCATGTGATTGAATCTTCTTTGATAGGAATAAGAAAACCCGATCCAAGAATATATCATATGTCTTGTGAGGCTTTGGGAGTAAAGCCTGACGAATGTATTTATCTTGATGATCTAGGAATTAATTTAAAACCAGCAAAAGCTATTGGTATGACAACTATAAAAGTTGTTAACCCAAATATTGCTATTAGTCAGGTAAAAGAATTCTTAGGTATAAAGTAACAAAAAATGGAAAATGCAGAAAAAGAAATATCAAGCTTAGGCCTAGGAATTAGGGCAAAGACTTTAATGAGCTTAAGGTGGGTGGCTGCAATAGGTCAAACAATAACATGTCTTGTTGTTGATTATTTTTTTGGATTTCAGCTACCTTGGATAGAAATATTACTTACAATATTAGCCTTAATAATTTCAAACCTAGTCTTATATTTACGCTATTCTAACAATAATAGATTGAGTGAAACAGCAACAACAGTCGTTATTGCCGGCGACATTCTTCAACTAGCGCTGTTGATATTTTTTACTGGCGGACTATCAAATCCGTTTGTTGTATTATTTATAACCCCAATTGCGATAACTGTTACAAGCCTCCCGATACGTTCGACTTCGATTCTTATAATTTTAACAATTATTTTTATAACTATACTTGGATCTTTTAACTATCCCCTTGAAAATAGTTTGTTAGATCTCTCTGTTCCTCCAATTTTTATTCTTGGAATGTGGGTTTCTCTTTTTGTGACTATTTTATTTTTAACTTTTTATGCGGGTGGTTTAACTGATGAGTCTCGAAAAACATCTGCAGCACTTAAGGTTGCAGAAAATTTATTAGTTAGAGAAAAGAATTTATCTTCTCTAGACGGTTTAGCAGCAGCAGCAGCTCATCACCTTGGAACTCCTTTGGGAACAATAAGCCTTATTGCGAATGAATTAAAAAATGATGACAGCATCAATGAAAGCGCAAAGAAAGATCTAATGATTTTATCTGAAGAAGTTGATAAATGTAAAAAGATTCTTGGTTCTCTTGGAGAAAAACCTTCTAGCGATGACGACTTGATTACCAAAATAGAGCTTCAGGCTCTTCTCGAGGAGTTATGTGAATTAATTAAAGTTAAGGAAATAGAGTTTTCTATTACTTTTGAGAATGATGACTCAGGTATAAAAGAAGTTTTATTAAAAAGGCGTTCAGAATTACTTTTAGGCCTTTCAAATATTATTGAAAATGCCGCTGATTTTGCTCAAAGTATTGTTGAGTTAAATGTTTCGCAAAACGGTAAAGTTATTAATCTAGAAATAAGTGATGATGGTAGAGGATTTTCTAATTCAATCTTAAGTAGAATAGGAGATCCCTATGTTTCAACGCGCTCTAACTCCTCTGATGGAGGTGATGGTTTAGGATTAGGATTTTTTATTTCAAAGACTTTACTGGAAAGGTTGGATATTACTATACAGGCTTACAATAAACCATATCCTAAAAATGGAGCTGTTGTTTTAATTAAAATTCCATATGATACGACTAGTTGAAATTAATAAAAAAGTAACTATCTAATAGGTATGTCGAAATTAATAAATAATAAAAATATTATCATTGTAGATGATGATCAGATATGGCTAAACCAGTTATCTAGAGCCTTAACTAGAAGAGGTTATATTACTTTTGAAGCTAAATCTGTTGCTAATGCAAAAGAGATTTTAAGGTCTGAGGATATTAATTATGGTGTAATAGATTTACGCCTTGATGATGGCGATGGATTAGAGGTAATACTAGAACTTCAAAAAATTAATCCAAAGGCACGATCCATTATTCTTACTGGATTTGGTAATATTGCTAATGCAGTATCAGCAATCAAAGTTGGTGCAATAGATTATCTATCAAAGCCTGCAGGAATAGATGATATTTGCGCATCTCTATTTGCCCAATCCGATGAAAAGGCAGCACCTCCTGAAGAGCCAATGAGTGCAAACCGTATTAGGTGGGAGCATATACAAAGAGTTTATGAATTATGTGACAAGAATGTTTCTGAAACTGCAAGAAGGCTAAAGATGCACAGGCGAACTCTTCAAAGAATCTTATCTAAAAGGGCCCCGAGTTAATTTCTAATTATTTCTAAAAATTGGTTAAGGGCTTCTTCAGAAAATTTGAACATATTATCAATTCTATTGTTAGAACCTGTTAGAATATTATTAGTTTTTTCTTTTATTCCCGCAACTGCAAAACAAGAGTAACCAGCTGGATCACCATAGCCATTTCCTGATGGACCTGACGCTCCAGTTTCCCCAATACACCAGTTTGTATCGTACATTGCACATCCTTTTTGCGCTATTAATAATGCAAAAGGCTCACTACTAGATCTAATATTTTTTTCTTTTAATTCTCTTAATCTCAGTCCTGTAAGTGCACGTATAGATTGAGCTGTATAAATAACTTGTCCACCCATATAATATAATGATGCTCCAGGTTGAGATAATAATGCTGCGGAGATTAAACCACCTGATGAGGACTCAACTACAGAGACAGTTTCTTCCTTATTTTTTAAAATTTCAGATATTTGACTTGCAATTTTATTTAATTCATCCATTTTTTTCTTCCTTGGTAAAACGAGTTCCTTTTTTTGGAGGGTCCTCGGGAGGTCCTGCAAAACATTGAGCCAAAGACATCCATTTTGAGGCTGTATCTCCTCTCACCACCAAACTTGTATCCTTAATATTTCTAACTTGTGTTACGACTTGACAAAATTCAGTAGCACTTCCAGTTATTGAATTTTGAGTGTTATCTAAATTCCACTCCCAAGTTTTTTTAGATGGGGACTGCAAGATTAACTTTGGTATTTCCTTTGGTACCTCCATTGATCTATTTATAAAAGTCCAACTAAAAGTATTAATACCTATAATTACAATATTTTTAATGCGGTCCTTATCGTCCCTTATTATACCAAGTAGGTCATATACCTCTTGTCCGTGTGACCATGTCTCCATATGCCTTGCTGTAATACTTGAGCGGACACTCATATCAGGACCGGCCCACTTAACTCTTTTTTTAGGATCTGCTTTTAAGAATTCTTTTGATATTTTTTCATACCCATTTTTCCATTCGAGAAGTAAATCTTGACCAGATTTATTATTAGAAAGCTCTTTTTCATAGGATCTAGCAGATTTACCTTGTTTTATCGCTTTAAAAAAATCTTCCATAAATTTAGAAAATTTTTTTTCATCAGTTAATGAAAGGTAGGCAGCATTATTCCAAACATGTAAATGATATAAAACATCATTAATTGTCCATGATTTAAATTGAGTTGCAGAATTAAAAACATCATCGTTTTTTTCTTTTAATATATTATATAATGAATTGCTTTCTTCTTTAAAATCTATGCTTTGTTCTAATGACATTAGTTATTAATTCACAAAATAATAATAAATTAAAGGGACCCAAATAAGCGAAGTAGTAATTAAACCCTTTATTGCTTGGTAAATAATCCAAAGCCAAAAATAGCGTCTACAAAATTCTTTAATTTTTTTGAACATTCTACAACCAACTCGGTATAGGTAAATTGTTTTCTTCTAAAAAACCAGCATTAAACATTTTGTTTTGATATCGACTTGCTGAGTCACATAAAATTGTGACAATTGTTTTACCTTTACCAAGAGATTTTGCTAGTTTTTTTGCACCAGCAATATTAATTCCCGAAGATAATCCTAAAAAAAGACCTTCTTCTTCAATAAGATTGTATAAGATATTTAGGGCCTCAGTATCACTTACTCTAAATGGAATATCTAACGACATATCTTTAATGTTTTCTGTAACTCTTCCTTGTCCAATTCCCTCTGTAATTGAACTTCCCTCTGACTTAAGTTCACCTGTCTTAAAATAACTATACATATTGGCACCCATTGGGTCTGCTAATCCAATAGTAATATCTTTATTTTTAGATTTTAAATAGGCTCCCACTCCAGAAAGAGTGCCACCCGTTCCAATTGCACAAATAAAGCCATCAATTGTTCCGTTAGTTTGTGTCCATATCTCTGGACCAGTCGTCTCAATGTGTGCCTGACGATTAGCAGTATTATCAAATTGATTGGCCCAATAGGCTCCATTTTTAAGTTCTTTTTTTAAACTTTCTGCAAGGTCACCTGAATATTTAATATAATTCTTGGGGTCCTTATATGGAACAGCTGGCACTTGAATCAATTTTGCACCAGAAAACATAATTGCATCTTTTTTTTCTTGTGACTGGGTATCTGGAATAACAATTGTTGTTTTATAGCCTAAGGCATTTCCAACAAGTGATAGCCCTATTCCGGTATTCCCTGCAGTCCCTTCAACAATCATACCGCCTTTTTCTATTAATTTTCTTTTTTCAGCATCTTTTATAATATAAAGAGCAGCTCTATCTTTTACAGATTGCCCAGGATTCAAAAACTCTGCTTTTCCATATATTTTGCATCCTGTTTCCTCCGAGGCTTTTTTTAAGAAAATCAAAGGAGTATTTCCAATCATTTCTATCATATTATTATAAGTTTTCATTTTTAGACCTTTATGTCACATATGAAAGGGTATATGTATCTGTTAATTTTAACATTAATTTATTAATTGGATAACTAGTATAATTACACTATATAAGAAAAAAATGATTAGAAGCTTATTCCCAAATATAATTACTAGTTTATATAAATTAATTTATATAATTGCTTTAGTAATTTCTCCTAATATTGCTTTTTCACAAGTAAACTCCGATGAGATTGAAGATATTGTTGTTGTTGGTAGTAGAATTAATAATTCAAAATTAACTAGAATTTTACCTATTACAATTATTAATTCAAAGGAAATTGAATTACTAGGAATAGATTCTGGTGATGATTTAATAGGTAGCTTAGTCGAGCAAGGTACAAATAAATTTAATGATGCTGGAAATGCTATAGCAGGAGTTAACAGTGCTCGGGGTGATATGGGGGCTTTTAACTTAAGAAATTTGGGAACTGGGAATACTCTAGTTTTACTTAACGGACGAAGGTTAATAAACTCACCTAGCTTTCAATCTGAGTCTGTTGGCGGAAGTTTTGTACCTGTTAATTCTGTAAATACAAATATATTACCTGTTAATGGAATTGAAAGAATAGAAGTCTTGAGAGATGGTTCATCTGCTATTTATGGTGCAGATGCTGTAGCAGGAGTTGTGAACGTTATAACAAAAGATAAAATTGAAGGCTTAGGTTTAAGAATTAAAATGACAGAGNTTGAGAATTTTAACAGATCAGATTCTCAAATAAATTTTGAATACGGCACAGATTTTAATTCAAGTAATACGAGATTAACTGTTTTGTATAATCATTATGAACGCGATCCGATTAAGGCAAATGATGATGAAAGAATGGGAATCTCTGATTGGAGAGATTTTCCACAAATTTCAGGAACTGATTGGGACACAACTCGTTTTAGACGAAATTCTATTAATTCACCTTATGGCCAATTCGATATTATAAAAAATGTTAAGGGATATAGNTTTTATAATACTTATGGATTGACCGACTCGTCTGGTGAATTTGAAGTTTTTCCTAATAATGATCCAAAATGCCTTGAAAGTTTAAATGGTTCCGCATGCATAGCTTCTGATACTTCAACAAAACGATATAATCTTAATGCTGAGAGGTGGGTGGTTTCTGATTTAACAAGAGATAATTTGCAAGTAAATTTAATTCATGATTTTGAAAATGGTAACCAATCCTTTTCTGAATTTTCATANTATACTTCTAAAACTAATCAAAATAATAGTCCTTCNGCGGCATTCTCTTCNTCAAAATTAATTATTCCTGCNAGTAATTATTGGAATCCTTTTGGTNCTAAAATACTCCCAGATGGAAGCATAAANCCCAATAGACTTNCTGATGAAATTTTACTTGATGTTCCCGATGAAGGACTTGCTGTTTTAATGGATAATTATCGATTTGTTGATATTGGTCCAAGAAGGGTTAATGTTGAAAAAGATACATATAGGTTTTTACAAGGCTTAAGAGGGTCTTGGAATAATTGGGATTGGGAGACAGCAGTATTCGTNTCTAAAGCTACNTCCGATGATATAACTAGTAATCGATTATCAAATACTNTTGTAGAAGAGGCATTAGCTCTATCTNCTCCTGAAGCCTACAATCCATTTAANGGAGGAGGGAATTTTAATGAATATCTCCTATACGGACAAGATCAGACTCCTAGTNTAGATGGGTCAATTAAAAATGCAATTATTGACGTTTATAGAAAAGGTGAGAGAAAGTTAAAGGGNTGGGATTTNAAAATGGCTAATCTTAAATTCTTAAAAATTAACTCAGGTTTTATATCATTGGTAGCAGGGGCTGAATATAGAGAGGATTCTTTTAAGGATGATCGAGATCCAAGATTGGACGGAACGATTCTTTATACTGATAAAGATGGCGATACATATCCCTTTGTAAGTGATGTGATGAACTCAAGTCCTACACCTGATAATTCAGGTAAAAGAGATGTTATTTCAACATTTTTTGAATTAGGTATTCCCTTGATTTCTGAGGATATGAATATTCCTTTTGTAAAAAGTATAGATATACAAGTAGCAGGCCGGTACGAAGATTTTTCTGACATAGGAAGTAAAGCAGTTCCGAAAATAGCTATTGGATGGCAGTTTATTGATGAGTTGATGTTTAGGGGTTCATGGTCAAAAGGCTTTAGAGCTCCAAACCTTGTACAGATTAACGAATCTATTGTTTCTCGTCAGATTTATGGTGTTGATGCATTATTATGTCTTCAACAAATAAATAATAATGGGCAAGTTGATTATTGTGATTATTCCCTTCAAAGGGTTGCAAGAGGTAGCAAAGAATTAAGACCTGAGGAGTCCACGAATATTTCAATAGGTGTTGTCTATGAGCCTAAAAGTATTAAAAATCTTATTTTTACAGTTGATTGGTGGGAGATTGAAAAAAAGGATACCATAGGTCTCTTTGGCGAAGATAATATTATGTTAACAGACCTTCTTTTGAGAATGGAATCTAACAACCTTAATGATTGTTCATCAGTCAAATCAAGTCCCTTTGTATTTAGAGAAAACCCTGATGAAGGTGAAATTGAAAGTTATTTAAATGCTGGCATTTGTCCTGCGGGAAGAGTTTCGAGGGTAGAGGAAAGGTATCAGAACTTAGATACAAGAACTATAAGTGGATTTGATATTGCTCTTTATTACTCTTTAACTAATACATTTGGGAATTTTAACTTTTCTTTGAATATTGCAAAATTAGAAAAATTTAAGCAAACAGCTGGAAACGATTTTATAAAACTTATCGAAGCTCAAGAAAGTGGAGTCATTCCAAAAGAATTATCCATTAGTGGTTTTTCCGATCTTTTGAAAAAAGATGGTTCTCCTGAAATTCAAGCTAATATTAAATTTATTTGGAATAAGGGTTCTTGGGGACTAGGACTGTTTGCAAAACATATTGGTGAATTCTATGAGTCGAGAAATAGACTATCTGATGGAAGGCTTTGGAAGGTAAAGGCTTATAATACAATTAACGGTCATGTTGATTATCATTTTAATTTAAATTCATCAAACTCAAGAATACGACTAGGTATTAATAATATTGCTGATGAGAGAGCTCCGCTCGCCTCTGATATATTTGGTTATTACTTTGATAAACATGATAACTTAGGTAGATATTATTATATTGATCTCAGCTATAAATTTTAATTAATGAGAAAAATTCTTTTCTTTATAATAATTTTTTTTATAAGCCCTCTATTTGCATCNAATCNAGACAAAAATAAAGAATGCTCATCGGATATAGTTAAAATAGAGTTTAATTTTCCAGGTGCTGGAAGTCTATCCTGTGAAGTTATTAAATCTGATTATATAAAAATATACATTAATCCCGAAATAGATGATTCAATTAATCCAAGCCCTTGGTTTGCCATAAGAAAATCTGAGCACTCTAAAAGTATAAAATTAGAATTAGACTATAAAAATTATAAGCATCGATATTATCCGAAGTTAAGTAAAGATAAAAAAAAATGGACTAAGATTGATGAGATTTTTATTTCAAAGAAAGAAGATGGAAAAATTGTAATTATTGATTTTTTACCTTCTAATCAAAAGGAGTATGTAGCCTCACAAGAGCTCATAACTGATTTCTGGTATGATGAGTGGTATAATGAACTTGAAAGTTCTGGAAGAGTAAAAAGAGAGATTATTGGGTTTTCAGTTTTAAGAAATCCAATTCATATGTTTTTTGCTGAAAAAAATACAAATAATCCTTATATACTTGTTCTAGGTAGACAACATCCACCAGAAGTAACTGGTNCTCTTGCAATGAAAAGTTTTATAAACGAGTTGTTAACTGAAAATTTTCTCACCGATAGCTTTCTTGATAGATATAATATTTTATTTGTTCCGCTTATGAATCCAGATGGAGTTATGAATGGATTTTGGAGATATAATGCGAATAAAAAAGANTTGAATCGTGATTGGGGTAACTTCACTCAACCTGAAACAGATGCGGTATATAAAAAGTTAANTAAGCTTAGTAATAAGAAATTAGTTCTTTTTATTGATTTTCATTCGACATTTAAAAATATTTTTTATATCTCCGATGTNCTCGAAGACTCTTCTATGAAACATTTTTTAAGAGACTGGTTAGGCGATTCAAGAGATAGTTTATCAGAGATTAATTATAGTTATGAGATAATTAATTCGCTTAATAAGGATAATGGTGTTTCGAAGAACTATATTTATAATAAATATAAAATACCCTCTGTAACTTATGAGGTTTCCGATAATGAAAATAGGAATATAATTCAGCAATCATCTTCAGTNTTAGCTACAAACTTAATGAAATTGCTCTTAAAAATTGAATAATTTAAATTNAAGTATAGTGGCGGAGAGGAAGGGATTCGAACCCCCGAGACGGTTACCCGCCTACACGCTTTCCAAGCGTGCGCCTTCGACCACTCGGCCACCTCTCCTTATTTTAATATACTACATTTAATTTTCATCAAANTTAAGTGCAGAAATAAATGCTTCTTGAGGAATATTAACTCTTCCAAATTCNCGCATTCTTTTTTTACCTTTCTTTTGTTTTTCTAAAAGTTTCTTTTTACGAGTAACGTCACCACCATATAATTTTTCTGTTACATCTTTTCTAAAGGGGGGTATTGTCTCTCTAGCAACAACTCTTGCACCTATAGCAGCCTGAACCGGGACCTTAAATTGATGCCTAGGAATTAATTCTTTTAGTTTTTTACACATTGCTCTACCTCGCATATCAGCTCTTTCAGAATGGACAATAATAGAGAGGGCATCGACAATCTCTGAGTTAACTAGAATTGTCATTTTTACTAATTTTTCAGCTTTATAAGATTCCATTTGCCAATCAAAACTTGCATAGCCACTGGAGATTGATTTGAGGCGGTCATAAAAATCAAAAACAACCTCGTTTAAAGGAAGATCGTAAATAACCATTGCTCTATTTCCAGCATATGTTAGCTCAACTTGATTGCCGCGCCTTTCCTCACATAACTTTAGAACAGCACCTAGGTATTCATCAGGAACTAATATTGTTGCTTTAATCCAGGGTTCTTCAATATAATTAATCAAGCTAGGGTCTGGCATATCAGCAGGGTTATGAAGATCAATGCATGTTCCATCATTTAAGTATATTTTATAAATAACGCTTGGAGCAGTTGTTATTAAGTCTATATCAAATTCTCTTTCAATTCTTTCTCGAACAATTTCTAAATGGAGAAGTCCAAGAAANCCGCATCTAAAACCGAAACCAAGTGCTGCAGAATTTTCAGTTTCATGTTGAAANCTTGAGTCATTTAGGCTTAATTTNTCTATAGATTCTCTAAGATCTTCAAATTCTCCGCTATCAACAGGAAATAAACCNCAAAAAACTGATGGCTGTGAGGGTCTGAATCCCTTTAGAGTATCTTTGCATGGCTTTCTATCATCAGTAATTGTATCCCCAATTTGTGTATCTGAAACGGTTTTTATNCCAGCTATTATATAACCTAATTCCCCTGGGCCTAATCTATCAACTGATACCTTTTTCGGTGTAAAAATTCCAATATCATCAATCTCATAAGTACTATTTGTACCTAGCATCTTAATTTTCTGACCTTTAGTTAAATCCCCATTAATAACTCTAACTAGAACAACAACCCCCAAGTATGAGTCATACCAGCTGTCAACCAAGAGAGCTTTTGTAGGTTCATCATCTGAGCCAGTTGGGGGATTTAATCTAGTTATNAAGGCTTCGAAAATATCCTCTATACCTTCACCTGTTTTTGCTGATACAAAGATAGCATCCGATGCATCAATCCCAATTACATCCTCTATTTGTCGGCATACTTTTTCTGGTTCNGCAGCAGGAAGGTCTATTTTATTAATTATGGGAATGATTTCATGATCTAGCTCTATGGCTTGGTAGACATTTGCAAGTGTTTGAGCCTCTACACCTTGTGTAGAGTCAACTACTAAAATTGATCCCTCACAAGCAGAAAGGGAACGACTTACCTCATATGCAAAATCAACATGCCCAGGAGTATCGATAAGATTTAATTGATAAATTTCATTATTTTTTGATTTGTACTCGAGTCTAACAGTTTGAGCTTTAATTGTAATACCTCTCTCTCGCTCAATATCCATGGTATCGAGAACCTGCTCTTTCATCTCTCTCTCTGTCAGTCCGTCGCAACTTTGTATTAGCCTGTCAGCCAATGTTGATTTACCATGATCAATATGAGCGATTATAGAGAAATTACGAATATTTTTAATATCTGTCATTGAAGAAGGTATATCATAAAAAAAAATTAAAACTAGCTACGCAATTTTCCTTTAGTCTTATCCTCAACAGACATAATAATTTTTTTTGAAATACTNTCGATTTGTTCGTCAGTCAAAGTATTTTCCTTGGGCTGAATTGTTACTTCAATGGCTATAGATTTTTCATTTTCACTAAGAAACTGATCAAAGATTCTAACATTCTTAATAAATTTTTGATCACTTTGTTTAGCAGCATTAATAATNATTTGTGCNTCAGTATCATTTGAAACTACAAAAGAAAAATCTCTTTTTAAAGGCTGTAAGTTTGAAATTTCCGGAGCTGTATTTAGCTTTGTTTTAAGTTTTTGCTTATTTATTATGTCGATAAAAATTTCAAAGGCNACTGCANTCTTAAAATCTTTAGCTTTGATTATTTTTGGATGCAATTCACCAAAAGANGCTAAAATTTCTCCTCCACCCGTAACAATCTGGCCTGAGCGCCCNGGGTGATAATGATTTGGAGCTGTTCGCTCTACCTTGTGACTATCAAAATTTAAATTCAATAATTCTAGAACTGATATCACATCTTCTTTGGCATCAAAAACGTTCACTTTTTCAAAACCCTGCCAATTTTTTCCTGANCCTTCACTTCTGTGAGTTCCGATNCTTAACCCAGAGGCTATTGTNATTTGTTCATCTTTTTCAACACCTAGAAAACCTGGACCAACTTCGAAAACACCAATATCTGTATACCCTTTTTTAAAATTTTCATTTCCAACACTTACTAATGAGGCTAGAGGCGTGGGGCGCATTTCAGATAACTCGTCTGAGATTGGATTTACTATTTTTAAGTTACTATTNCCGCCACCAAAATCTAAAGATTCTTTATTGTTAACAAAGGAATAAGATATTNTTTCCATTAGACCTCTTGAGGCAATAGACCTTTTAATAATCTTAATTTGTTTTTGTTTTTTTGTTAAAATTGGTTTTGCTGGCTGCTCTGGATTCAATAAGGGCTCGGATTTAATATTATCTAAACCAAAAATTCTTACAATTTCTTCAACAAGATCTGCCTCTCCATAAATATCAGGTCTCCAAGAAGGAATAACCACATCCCATGTGTCTGATACTTTAAANCCAAGTGATACNAGTATTTTATTAATTTTATCATTTTCAATTTCTATTCCTGTTAANTTGTTAACAAGCTTTGGGTTAAATGTTATTTTTTTTGGTTTGAATTTTAAATTATCAACTATAGAAACTTCGCCAGCTTCTCCTCCACATAAATCTAATATCATTTGAGTTGCTAAATTTAGACCTTCAATTACATATTCAGGATCAACACCCCTTTCAAATCTATATCTAGAATCTGAAACAATATTTAATTCTCGTCCAGCTAAAGCAGTTTTTANAGGATCAAAATAAGCAGATTCTATAAAAACATCTTTTGTTTCAATAGTTGATCCAGATTCATTTCCGCCCATAATACCACCAATACCAACTACTTTTTCTTCATCTGCAATNACACANATTCCTGGTTTTAACTCATAGTCTTTACCATCAAGCGCTAGAACTTTCTCACCATCCCTTGCTTCTCTNGCTCCNATTTTATCATTAATTTTATTAGCATCATAAACATGAAGAGGNCTNCCTCTATCAAAGTTAATAAAGTTAGTAATATCNACAAGACAATTAATAGATTTCATTCCTATTGATTCAAGGCGTCTTTTTAACCAGTCAGGACTTTTATTATTAGTAATATTTTTTATGAGTCTTCCGGCAAAGATTGTACATCCTTTAAAANTATTTTGTGTATCTATGAAAATTGGTAAGTTTTCTTTNGAGGTATTAATTTTNGCNGGATTTTCTTCTATTAGTTTTCCTAATCCNGCAGCAGCAAGATCTCTTGCTATACCCCTAACTCCAAGGCAGTCTGGTCTATTAGGAGTTATTGCAATTTCTATGTAAGTATCATTAATATCGAGGGCTTGAGAAACAGGTGTTCCAGGATTGATNTGTTCTGATAGCTCTGTTATTCCCTCTGAATTATTACCTAAGTTAAGTTCTTTCTCAGAACAAAGCATTCCTANAGACTCAATNCCTCTTATTTTTGCTTTTTTAAGTTTCATACCTGACTCTGGTATTGTACTTCCAATAGGTGCATAAATTGTAGTTAAGCCTTCTTTCGCATTTTTTGCACCGCAAACAACTTCTATTTTTTCAGCTCCTGTATCAATCAAGCAAAGTTGGAGTCTATCTGCATCTGGGTGAGGTTTTGTTGATAAAATTTTTGCTGCAATAAAACCATTTAAGGCTTCAGATGGATTGTATGANTCTTCAACTTCAAGACCAATATTGGTAAGTTTTTTTAATATAGTTTCTGTATCTGAATTTGTTTCAAGATGCTGTTTTAACCAAGATAAAGTAAATTTCATTTTCTTAAACCTCTTGATAGGGTTGGTATATCAAGAAATGAAAATCCATAATGATTCAACCACCTGACATCACCATTAAAGAATGTTCTAAGGTCAGGTATACCATATTTTAGCTGTGCAAGTCGATCAACACCAAGACCAAATGCAAAGCCTTGATATTTATTAGGGTCGATATTTGCTGACTTTAATACTTCGCTATGAATCATTCCAGCACCAGCAACTTCAAGCCAATCAGATCCTTCTCCAACCTTAAGGACTGATCCAGACCTATCGCATAGAACATCAACTTCAAGAGAGGGTTCAGTAAATGGAAAATAACTTGGCCTAAGTTGAATTTCAATAGTATCTAATTCAAAAAAAGATTTAAAAAATGTTTCTAGGGTCCATTTTAGATGACCAAGATGAGTCTTTTCATCCACAACTAAACCTTCAATTTGATGAAACATTGGAGTATGNGTTTGGTCGGAGTCACATCTATAAGTTCTTCCGGGGGAAATAAATTTAAAAGGAGGCTCTCCTTTTTCCATAGTCCTAACTTGAACTGGACTTGTGTGTGTCCTTAGTACAAGGCTTTCATTAACACTATTTTTATTTGGCATATAAAACGTATCATGCATTTGTCTAGCTGGATGTGATTCTGGAATATTAAGNGCATTAAAATTATAATGTTCGGTTTCTATATCCGGTCCCTCAGCTATTTGATATCCTAGAGAGCCAAAAATTTCTGAAATTTCATCCATAACTTGTGATACAGGATGGATTTTACCTGTTTTTGCTGACTGAGATTGAACCGGAAGGCTGACATCAACCTTTTCTTTGAGTAATCTATTGTTTAATTCAATATTTTCTAACTCTTCTTTTTTTTCAGAAATACAATTTGAAATAATATTTTTGAGCTTGTTTAGAGTTGATCCNGTTTCTTTTTTTTCCTCAGTACTTAAAAGGCTGAGGTCTTTCATAAGTAAGGAAATGCGACCTTTTTTTCCTAATTCGCTAACACGAATTGCTTCAAGTTCNTCATAATTATCAACAGATTTAACTGCTTCTAAAATTTCTTTTTCTAATATTTCAAGGTCAATCATTAGTTTCATCCAAGAACTAAAAGTACTTTAAAAATAAAGCTTAACACAAATTTAGTTTTATTTTAATGAAGCTTGAGCTTTTTCAACTAATTTTTGAAAACTTACAGCATCGGATATAGCTAATTCAGCTAGAACTTTTCTATCAATCTCAATTCCTGCTTTAGTAAGGCCATTGATGAATTGCCCATAAGTTGAGCCATTTAATCTTGCTGCTGCGTTTATTCTTTGTATCCATAAAGATCTGAAGTTCCTTTTTCGAACTTTCCTATCACGATATGCATATTGACCTGCCTTTTCGACTGCTTGATTAGCAATTCTGAAGGTATTTTTTCGTCTACCCCAGTAGCCTTTAGCACTTTTTATTATCTTTCTATGTCTAGCGTGACTTGCTGGACCACCTTTTACACGAGCCATCTTTGTCTCCCTATGCGTATGGCAGGAATTTTTTCACTATCCTGCTGTCAGAATCGGAGAGGATGGTAGTTCCTCGTTTATTCCGGATTTGTTTTGGTGTTCTTTTAATCATTCCATGCCTCTTGCCGGCTTGGGCGCGACTAACTTTACCTGAAGCTGTAACTTTGAAGCGTTTTTTTGCTCCACTTTTGGTCTTTAATTTGGGCATTTTGCATTCTCCTGTATTTAATTATCATTAAAGGAATAAGCTTTTTAGATAAACACGGCATGCCCTGCCGGATCATCTAAAGGTGGTTTATATTACTTTTGATATTAATTCAACTAAAAGAAGCTTTATCTGGGGGCTAAAACCATAATCATTTGTCTACCTTCAAATTTGGGGTCCATCTCTACCTTGGCTATTTGATCAATCTCTTCTTTAACTTTTTGTAGAAGAGAAGCCCCCCTATCTTGATGAGCCATTTCTCTTCCTCGAAACCTAAGAGTTACCTTAACTTTATCTCCTTCAGAAAGAAATTTTTGAACACTTCGCATTTTAACTTGATAGTCATGAACATCAATATTTGGACGAAGTTTAATTTCTTTAATAGCAATGGTTTTTTGCTTCTTTTTAGCTTGGGTGGCTTTTTTTTGACTCTCAAATTTATATTTTCCATAATCCATTACCTTACAAACAGGAGGATTTGTCTTAGGTGATATTTCCACAAGGTCTAAGCCTTGCTCTTTAGATACTTCAATTGCGTGAGGGGTTGGTACATTACCTTTTTTTTCACCAGAAGCATCTATTAGTAATACTTCTTCTGCGGTAATTTGTTCGTTGACCCGCGGTCCTTTGGAGGAAGGCGGTGTCTGGCTATGTTGTCTACTTATGGAAACTTCTCCTTATTAATAAAATTTTCATCTTAAGATTGCTTTCTATACAAATCATGTCAAGAAATTCATTTAGAAATTAACAATCGATTATAGACTTCTAATGTCTTTTTACACATACTTTCAAGAGAAAAATTATTTTTTACATTCATAATAGCTCGTTTTTGCATGCCTTGAATTTCTTCATTTTCCATTTTTAATGCTATTTTTATTTTATCAGCAAGTGATTCACTATTATTTGGTATTGCTTTAAAGCCTGTGAAATTTTTACCACTTTTTATAGTATCTTTTACTGCACCAGCATCACATGAGATTATTATTTTTCCTGATGCTTGAGCTTCTATAGGAATTCTTCCAAAAGGCTCTGGTTCTATAGACGGAGATAAAATCACATCAGACGCATGGTAGGCCAAAGGCATATTTTCAACTTTTCCAATTAACCTTATTTTTTTTTCAAGTGAATAAGATGAGATTAACCTATTTAAGTTATGAATATATTTCTCACTGTTTTTTTGTTCCCCAGCAAAAAGACAAACAATATTTTTAAAAAAGCTCTCCCCTTTTAATAAATTGATTGCCTCAATTGCAACTTCGTGACCTTTCCACTTTGTTAACCTAGCAGGAAGAAGGATTATAACTTTTTCTTTATCAAAAATTCTCCAATTTTCTTTTATTTTAGCGATTTCATGACTATTGATATCTGATTTTTTGAAATTATTAACATCAACACCTCTTGGTATAATATCAATTTTACTTTTATTCATTCCATATATTTTACTGATATTTTCTGCTGTATATATAGAATTAGCTATAACGGCATCGCCTTTTAACATTATTGAGTTGTATATTTTTTTTATAAAAGAAGAATTACTCACATGACCATGCCAAGTTGTTAATACTGGTATACCTAATTTTTTTGCAGCAAAAATTGCTGACCATGCTGGTACTCTAGATCTAACATGAACTAAGTTAATTTTTTTTTCTCGAAAAATTTTTATAAATAAAAAATAATTTTTTATTATCGAGTAAGGATTTTTTTTATCAATTTTTAATTTTATTACTTCTATATTCGCTTTCTCAAGATCATCTATAAGTTTTCCTCCTGATGTTAAAACAAGAGAAGAAAAGTTTGTATCTTTAAGAAAGCTGGTAATTTCTAAAACAGTTCTTTCTGCCCCACCTATTTCCATATTTGGAATTATTTGTAGAATTCTTTTATTTTTATAATTAAGATTTGATTTTGACATATATTATAAACCTATGAAAAAAATACATGATACATTAAAAACCGCAAATGATAATTCTATAGCTTATATTTATGAATATAGTCCAAAAAATAAACATAATCTTATATGGTTTGGCGGTTTAAATTCTGACATGCACGGAACTAAGGCGGAAGCTATTTCGGAATATGCTGATTTAAATAATTATAATTTTTGTCGGTTTGATTATTCAGGACATGGACTCTCATCAGGTAATTTTGAAGATTGTAATATTTCTGATTGGTTAAACGATAGTATTAATATTTTAGATAATATTTGTAATGGTCAGCAAATTTTTATCGGCTCATCTATGGGTGGTTGGATTTCATTATTATTAGCTCTTAAAAGAAAAAATAGGGTTAGCGGCCTAGTTTTGATAGCACCAGCAGTTGATATGACAGAAATACTTATGTGGAATAATTTTAGTGATAACGAAAAAAATACAATCAATAAAAAAGGATATATAGAAATTTTTTCTGATGATTATCCTCCTTATAAAATCACTAAAAATCTCATAGATGATGGAAGAAAATATTTATTAATGAATCAAAAAATTCCCATAGATTGCCCTGTGAAAATTATTCACGGTATAGAGGATGAAGCTGTTCCATGGGATCTATCAATAGAACTAACTAAGAAAATCTTATCTAATTCTATAACTCAATTATTTATAAAGGACGGGGACCACGGGCTTTCACGCACTTCGGATCTTGATCATATATTTTTCTCAGTAGAGCAGATTATCAAAAAAATATAATTATATTAGTTTATCCATTCTTTTATTACGTCTTGATTTTTTTCTTTTGATAATGAAATTTTTTTAATTTCTTTTAATTCCTCTCCATCGATAATTTGATTTAAGGCCCAAATAGCTGCTCCTCTAACAATAGGTGAATCATCAAAGATATTTTTATTTATATGATCTTTTGCATCTTTTAATTTTGCATTTCCAATTGCTATTAAAACATTCCTTAAAAATCTATCTCTGCCTATTCTCTTAATAGGTGATTTTGAAAACATTTTTCTAAAACTATCATCATCAAGTAATGATAATTTTTTTAAATCATATAATTCGTTTTGATTCTTCTGTTTAAATTTTATTTCTTTCGATTCTTTTGCAAATTTATTCCATGGGCAAACAGCCAAGCAATCATCACAGCCATATATTCTATTCCCAATTTTTGAGCGAAGGTTAGTTGGAATAATACCTTTATGCTCTATCGTTAGATACGAAATACATTTTCTAGCATCCAACTTGTAAGGTTTTACAAAAGCATTAGTAGGACAAACTTCTATACAATTATTACAGTTACCACAATGATCATTCTCCTCAGTATCAATTTCTATGTCTAGGTTGGTAAATATTGATGCTAGAAATAACCATGATCCATAATCTCTTGATACTAAATTGGTGTGTTTACCTTGCCAACCTAAACCAGCTTTTTGCGCGAGTGGTTTTTCCATAATTGGAGCCGTATCAATGAAAACCTTAATTTCTGAATTAGTTTGGTTTACAATCCATCTTCCAAATTTTTTCAAATTTTTTTTAATCACATCATGATAATCATCTCCTCTTGCGTAAACTGATATATTACCTATGTCTTTTAATTTTAGGTTATGCATTGGGTCATGATCAGGAGCATAATTTACCCCAAGAACAATTATGCTCTTAACATCTGGCCATATTTTTTTCGGAGATAATCTTCTTTCTAAATTTTTTTCGAGCCAATCCATATCCCCGTGGAAATTATTATTTAGGAAATCTTTTATATAGTTATGATCTTTCTTATGAATTTTTGGATCGGTAACTTTTATTATATCAAATCCAAATTCTTTTGATTTTTTTTGGATTTTTTCTTTAGAAATCAAGGAGTGCATAATTTCCTCTTGGTGGAATACCGACAATTTTATCAGTAAGGATTGATCTAAAACTTGGTCTACTTTTTATTCGCGAATACCATAACTTGATCTCAGGAAATTTTTCCCACGGGATATCACCTAAATAATCTAAACAAGAAATATGAGACGCAGCTGTTAAATCTGCAAGCTCTATTTTATTAGTTACTAACCAAAATCTTCTCTCCAAAAGATACTCCATATATTTTAGATGATTATTCATAGTACCTATTGCCATACGAATTAATTCAGTATTTGGTAAGCCTCCACCTTTTTCAATAGAACGAAACCTTTTTTCAACCCTTTCATTAATTATTATTTTACTAACTTCTCTATAAAATTTATTATCAAACCAATCGATTAGTCTTCTATTCTCAGCCTTAGTTTTTGTATCTTCTGGAAGAATATTTTTATATTTAAATTCAATATATTCTGAAATCGCATACTGCCCGCAAAAAGTAACTTCATCAAAAATTAGTATTGGAACTTCTCCGGAAGGATTTAACTTTATAAATTCTTTCCGATTTTCCCAATATCTCTCAACAATTAAATCTACTCCAATTTTTTGTTCTCCTAAAAGCAACCGTATTTTTCTGCTAAATGGACATAATGGATAATGGTATAAAGTTGTCATATTATTTATTAATTTTAAAAATTATTCCTTTAAATTATTAGATTATTTGTAATTATAATTTATTTATAAAAAAACAAACTTTGCTAAAAATATTACTGTCAGAAACCAAGCACCTAAAGAAACTTCTTTATATTTATTAGATGCTATCTTAATTGCTACGTAAGAAATAAATCCAAGAGCAATTCCATTGGCAATAGAAAATGTTAATGGAATCATAACAATTATAATTAATGCAGGAAATATTTCAGTTATTTCAGACCAATCTAACCTCTCCATATCGCTTAGCATCAAAATTGCAATATAAATAAGTGCTCCAGCAGTTGCATATGGTGGAATGATTTCAGCTAGTGGTGAAAAAAAAATTGATAATAAAAAACCAATTCCAGTTATAACTGCAGTCAATCCTGTTCTACCACCAATCTCAACTCCAGCAGAACTTTCAACATAACTTGTAACGGGAGCACATCCAAAAAAAGATCCTATGATACTTGAACTACTATCAGCCTTTAGAGCCTTATCAATATTTTTTATTTTTCCTGATTTATTAGTTAATTTAGCTCTACTTGCTATGCTTAATAATGTTCCAGTGGTATCGAAGAAATTAACAAATAAAAATGAAATAATTATACCAATCATTGCCACATCTAGAGCACCAAAAATATCTAATTTCATAAATACTGGTAAAAAATCAGGTGGAGCTGATAAAATTCCTTTAAATTCAATAAAATTAAATACTATTGCCAGAAAAGTTATAACAAAAATACCAATTATTATAGACCCAGAGATCTTACGAACTGACAGAATTGAAATTAATAAAAACCCAAGTACAGCCATTATCGTGGTTGGCTGTGAAAGATCTCCAAGAGTAACCAATGTTGAGTTGTTGGCAATAATTATCCCACCACTTTTCAAGCCAATTAAACCAATAAAAAGTCCTACACCTGAACCCATAGCAATTCTTAAATTTAAAGGTATACCGTCCAACATCCATTTGCGTAAAGGTGTTATACTCATTAGCGTAAACAAAATACCCGCCCAAAAGACAGCTCCAAGAGCAACCTCCCATGAGTAACCCATTCCACCTACTACAGTATAAGTAAAAAAAGCATTTAATCCCATTCCAGGAGCTAGACCAACTGGCCAGTTTGCATAAAGTCCCATAAAAAAACATGCTAAAGATGCTGCAAGACAGGTACCAACAAAGCTTGCCCCTTGATCCATACCACTAGCAGCCATCATTTGAGGATTAACAAATATTATATAAGACATTGTAACAAATGTCGTCATTCCAGCTAAAAACTCTTTTTTTAGAGATGTTTTATTAGTCTTTAATTTGAAAATTTTTTCTAACATTATTTATTAATTTCTTATGTTTAATTTATATCAAGATACTAAGATTATTTAATAATCATAATGGAGTATCTTTTTATAATATATTATTAAATTTTTTAATTTAGTTTTAAATTTATTTATTAATAAAAAAAAGAATCATTTTAAGATGAAATTTAATTATTTCAAACAAGGCATCATTCTTGCTTTGTTATATCTAGAAATATTACAAAAACAATTCTGGGGTTGCTATTATGCTATTCAAACTTTTTAAAACTAAACTTTTTTATTTTTTACCTCTTATTTTAATTACTCAAACTTTAATAGCTGATGAGTCGGTAAATCAATCTTCATCTGCAGAAGTAAATTCACTAACTATAGATGAAATTATAGTGACTGCAGAAAAAAGAACTGAAAGTTTACAAGATGTTTCTAAGGCTGTTTCAGTTTTTGATGCTGATGAATTAGAAACAAAAAATATTACTGATTTTGTTGGCTTAAGCGCCATTGCGCCTGGAGTAACCGTTGCAAAAAATGAGGGTTATAAAACTATTATTTCAATCCGCGGTGTTGGAGATGAAACAAATCAAAATGCAATAGCTGCACCATCCGTAGCTCTTCATATGGATGGTATTTTTATTGCCTCTAAATTTTCATTAAGAACAGATTTTATTGATTTAGAAAGGATAGAGGTACTGCGTGGTCCTCAAGGTACTTTATTTGGTCAAAATTCAACAGGTGGTACAGTAAATGTTATCAATAAAATGCCTACTTTTGATGGATTTTATGGCAAGGCAGATATTACATTGGGAGATTATGGC
>PAGD01000012.1 GCA_002704345.1 Rhodobiaceae bacterium
ACATTTTTAAAGGGCATCATCTTGAGTTTCGCCTGTTCTTATTCTTATGGCTTGATCAACATTTGTGATAAATATTTTTCCATCACCGACTTTTCCAGTTTCGGAGCTTTTAGTTATTGTATTTACAACTTGGTCCAGCTTATTAGAAGGCACTACAATTTCAATCTTTATCTTTGGCACCTCTGTTGTTTTATATTCAGCCCCTCTGTAGATTTCAGTTTGTCCACGCTGACGCCCAAATCCTCTTATTTCTGTTGCAGAAAGACCATCAATACCTATGTCTATTAGGGCATTTCTTACTTCTTCATATTTATGAGGCCTTATAATAGCTACAATCATTTTCATCATTTCGTTTTCCCCTGAGCGTAATGCGATTTTAACCAACCTTCTTATTGCTTCCGAATGAGAGGGCAGGTCATTTTGTTCTCTACGCCATTTATCCACATCATTACGAAAGTCTGTTGAGGCCACTAGTTGGATTCTTTGGTCTTGTTTTTTCATATTAACTTATTTTTATCATACATAAATTATATATACTAGTTATGAGAAGATATAAAATATGTATAAATCTTTCCAATGTTATTTACATCAGCAAAACTTTGAAATAATGTCACTCAAGATTATGCGGGTGTAGCTCAGTGGTAGAGCATCACGTTGCCAACGTGAGGGTCGAGAGTTCGAATCTCTTCGCCCGCTCCATCTATTTATAGATGGGTTAAGTCATTATCCTAATCGCTTGCCGATGAAGATCTTTATAATTAACTCCAATTACTAAAATCAACAAAAATATCAGCGTCACTAAAGATTTTTCTATTTTTTTCCAATGAGTTATTAAGAGCCTCAAACTCACTATTATCTAATTTTGATTTTGCTAAATGATGTAAAATAATTGTTTATTCATTGTATTTGACCTCTATATAGTTTCTCATAACTTTTATCAGTTATATTTTTAGTTTTTAAACCAGCATGCTCTATACCTCTGTATATTCCAGGGGCATGNTTTTGATTTTTTTCTGTATTTATATTTTTATTTCCTCTGTATTGCATTTGCATAATATTTCTCCAAAAATTGCNTTATAATTTATTACACTTATTACTTAAGTTACACACTATACATATGTTAAGTAAGTGTCAATAGTANATTTTAACGTTGCTTATTTTTTTATTATTCAATAAAAGANCTTAATGGTGCTTTTTTAAAGCTAAGANGGAATCAGGTTAAATGCCTGTACTGTACCCGCAACTGTAATTAGGGAGCGAGAAATCTAAAGGCCGCTGTTTTAACAGTAAGGCGATTTCAAGTGAAGATCTATAAGTCAGGAAACCTGCCATTATGTCGTTCGTTCAAGGCCGGGAATAGCCATTTGGACAGGATTTTCCTTAGAAGCGATTAATTTTAGTTCGTAGTCGAAGCTACATTATTAATAATATTTGTGAGGAAATNNTGAAAANATATAAATTTGCATTTTTNANATTAATTTTAAGTTTCTTATTATCCGAGTATTCTTATTCACAAGAGTTAGATACTAATTCTTTAAATTCGAGTGAAATTGAAAATATAACCATAAGAAGTACAAGAATTCCAGCCGGAGCAAAAGATATTGGCTCTAGTCTGTATATAATAAGTGAGGATCAGATTAAGGCGCGTGGTTTTAAAGATGCTATTGATGCAATTAGTTCTGCTCCTGGTGTAACGTCAAANCAGAATGGAAGCTTTGGCGGTGTTGGAACAATAAGGATTCGNGGAGCATCTAGCTCTCAAACTTTGGTTTTAGTTGATGGCGTTCCTGTGAATGATTCCTCTTCGCCTGCAGGGGGATATAATTTTGAGTATTTAAACACATCAAATATTCANTCAATTGAAGTTCTTAAAGGGTCTCAATCAACTTTATGGGGTTCTGATGCAATAGGTGGGGTTATAAATATTTATACTAAACAGCCTGAATCAACTTCATTTGGAGCCTCAGCCGAAATTGGNTCTTTTGGATTAAAAAGAGGAAGTGCTGATATAAATTTTGCAGGATCAAATAGCAGGTTTAGAGTAAGTACGTCAAAAACGTCAGTTGATGGAATTAGTAAGGCTGACGAAAAAGATGGTAACTCAGAAGATGATGGGTTTGAAAGTGAATCATANTCAATGAGTGGCTCTATTGATCTTGATTCTTTAATTTTAAAAGGGTCATTATCTTACATNGAATCTCAAGTAGAGTACGATAGTTACGGCTTCGCTACGGGTGTTCAAGATGGAGATGAAAGAAGTAATACTGATGAATTTATAGGGTCTATTTCAGCANTNTTTGACCTTTTTGATGACAAGCTTCAAAATTCAATTTTTATAAGTCAATCCGATATTAATCGAGATTATTATTCTAATGGCTCTTTCTCTTTTGGAGCAGAAGGAAAAAGAGAATTAATTCGGTATCAAGGTAATATTGAAGTAAATGAGTTTAATAAAATAGCTTTTGGTTTAGAAAGTGAAGAAAGCAANGTAGACGTTGATGAATCTACTATAGACGGATCTTTCTTACTATATGAATTTAGACCAAACAGTAAAATTANTATTTCTACAGGAATAAGGAATGATGACCATGAGGGCTTTGGTTCAAAAACAACAAGAAGAATAAGCGGTACTTTTAAACCATCCGATAATCTAATAATTAGATCGAGCTGGGGAGAGGGCTTTAAAGTTCCAACTATTTTCCAATCAACATATTTTTGTTGTGGTGCNACAAGTGCAAATAGTTCAATAAGACCAGAAACATCAACATCTTATGATTTTGGATTTGAACTTTTTTTCAACGAAATGAATAGTAATTTTAGCATTACTTATTTTGATCAAGATATTAATGACCAAATAAACTTTTCATTTGGCGTCGGTGGCTATGAAAATATAGATAAGGTAAATTCTGAAGGATTTGAAATTGCTTTAGATTATCAAATTTCAAAACTTATGAGTTTGTATCTTAATTATTCCTATATTGATTCAGTTGACGGAAACGGATCTTCACTTTTTTATNTGGCTAAAGATTCCGGAGAAGCCGGCCTTATTTATGAACCCAATAATAGTTTTTCAGGGTCTATAATAGCAAGNTACAATGGATCCGAGTCCAGTAGCTATGGAAAAATCGATTCTTGGATTCGTTTTGATGTAAATGGGTCGTATAAGCTTTCAGGTACTAACGAGCTTTATTTTCGAATTGAAAATTTACTAGACGAAGAATATCAACAGATTTTTGGTTATGGGACTCCGGAAAGGTCAGGANTTATTGGCTTGAGATCAAAATTTTAAGCTCAAGTCTTCTGCTTTAGCTTGTTTTTTTTTACAAAATTGTGCTATCAAAAAGTCTGTTAATTTGAGTTTATATTTAATTAAATAATTGGGAGATATATCAATGGTTAATTCTATTTATAGTAATTTTTTAGGGGTAGCCCCCAATTGGTATAAAAATACAATTATTTCATTTCTAATTGCTAATCCAATTATTTTCACAGCATTAGAAGTAATGGGCTTACCGGCCGGTTTTATACTTGGGTGGATTATTTTAACGCAGTTTATCTTTACTCTAGCCATGGCACTTAAATGCTACCCACTTCAACCTGGGGGATTAATAGCAATAGAATCTGTTTTAATGGGATTAACTGATACAGGCCAAATCTACTATGAAGTTGATGCGAATTTAAAAGTAATCTTACTCTTAGTATTCATGGTGGCGGGTATTTATTTTATGAAAGATTTTCTTTTATTTATTTTTACAAAACTCTTAATAANTATAAAAAATAAAAGAACCCTATCTCTATTATTTGTTTTCTCAGCGGCTTTTTTGTCTGCTTTTTTGGATGCCCTTACTGTTATGGCTGTTCTAATAGCTGTTGCTGTAGGATTCTATCAAGTTTATAAGAATGTTGCTGAAAAAGAAGACGATTTTTCTGAAGAATCTGACGATTTTACTACCTTTAAGAGCTTTCTTAGAAATCTCTTAATGCATGGTGCAGTTGGAACAGCCCTCGGCGGAGTTTCTACAACGGTTGGNGAGCCTCAGAATCTTTTAATAGCAAGTGTTGCAGATTGGTCATTTGTCGAATTTTTCATCAAGATGTTACCTATATCATTTCCAGTTTTTATNGCAGGCCTCCTAACTTGTTACCTGATTGAAAGATTTTCTTTATTTTCTTTCGGGATACAATTACCTGATCATATAAGACAAATTCTTTATGATTTTGATAAAAAAGAGTCATCTGAAAGATCACAAGCCCAAAATATGAAAATTATTACTCAGGCCTTAGTTGCGGTAATTTTGGTTTTCTCTCTTGCCTTTGGCCTTGCAGCTGTCGGTCTAATTGGCTTAATGATAATAGTTCTTCTTACCGCATTTAATGGTGTAATTGAAGAGCATGAGCTTGGTAAGGCTTTTGAGGAAGCGCTTCCATTTACAGCATTGCTTGTTGTCTTCTTTGCTGTAGTGGCGGTAATCCATGATCAACATCTATTTACCCCTATAATAACTTATGTTTTAAGTTTAAAACAAGAAGTACAAATTCCAATGTTTTTTATGGTTAATGGAATATTATCAATGATTAGTGATAATGTTTTTGTTGCGACAATTTATATTAGTGAAGTAAAAGCTGCTTTAGATAGTGGAGCAATCGGAAGAGAACAATTTGATTTATTGGCCATTGCTATAAATAGTGGAACAAATCTTCCAAGTGTGGCAACACCAAATGGGCAAGCAGCNTTCTTGTTTTTGTTAACTTCATCAGTAGCACCTTTACTTGGCCTTTCTTATTTGAGAATGGTTTTAATGGCGCTGCCCTACACTATTGTTTTATCCGTTGTTGGAGTTTTATCTGTTATATATATTCTACCACTATTTTAGCCTTGATTTTACAAGTAAGATTGGTGGTAATTTATAAGGCATGCTTTGAAAAAGCATCAATGATTGAAGTGTCTTATTCCCGTAAAGATCATTGCTAAGTTTGCTGCATTTGCGGCTTCGATTACCTCTTCATCTCTAATAGATCCACCGGGTTGAATAATAGCAGTAACACCAGCATCTGCTGCAGCCATTAAGCCATCAGCAAAAGGAAAGAAAGCATCAGATGCAACCACAGATCCAACAGCTAAAGGACTTTTTAGACCTTCAGCCTTAGCGGCATCTTCTGATTTACGCGCAGCTATTCTAGATGAATCAAGTCTATTCATCTGGCCAGCACCAATTCCAACTGTTGCTCCATCTTTTACGTAGACGATAGCATTGGACTTAACATGTTTGGCAACCTTAAAGGCAAATAATAGATCTTCCATTTCTTGTTCTGAAGGTTGACGAGTGGAAACAACTTTTAGATTATCTTTATCAATTATAATATTATCCTTTGTTTGAGCAAGAAAGCCTCCAGAAACCGATCTCATTACAACCCCTGGTAAATTCGGATCTGCCAACCCTCCAGTGATTAAAACCCTAAGATTTTTTTTAGCAGCGAGTATTGTCTTTGCTTCTTCTGTGATATCTGGCGCTATTATCACTTCAGTAAATATTTCTGATATTTTTTTAGCTGTTGTTTCGTCTAGTTTTTTATTNAGAGCTATTATTCCNCCAAATGCAGAAACTGAATCACATCTTAGAGCTTTGGTGTATGCCTCTAAAAGGTTTTCACCCTTTGCAACACCACAAGGATTTGCATGTTTAATAATAGCTGCAGCAAAATCTTCTTCAGGATCAAATTCAGAGACAAGCTCAAATGCAGCATTTGTNTCATTAATATTATTATAGCTAAGTTCTTTTCCTTGAAGTTGAACAGACGTTATGAGNCCTTTTCTACTTGAACCATCATTATAAAATTTTGCTTTTTGATGAGGGTTTTCTCCATACCTNAGATTTTGTTGCTCAACACCCCCAAGCGAATAGAATTTTCCTAGGGGCTGTTCTAATTCTTCCGACATCCAATTGGCAATTGTAGAGTCATAGGCAGCAGTTCTNGCATATGCTTTTAGCGCTAATTTTTTTAATGTCTCTTTACTCAATGAGCTTTGACTATTCTTAAGCTCTTTAATTATAAAGTTATAATCATCTGGATCCACAACAACACCAACATGAGAATGATTTTTCGCAGCCGCTCTAATCATAGCAGGACCACCAATATCTATATTTTCAATACATGTTTCATAGTCTGATTTTTTTAATATTGTTTCTTCAAAGGGATATAGGTTTACGACAAGAAGGTCTATATTTTGTATTTCATGTTCTTTCATTACTTTATTGTGCTCTTCATTATCTCTTTTGCCAAGTAGACCGCCATGAACTTTTGGGTGAAGAGTTTTTACTCTTCCNTCTAAAATTTCAGGGAAGTTTGTTAGAGATGAAATATCTCTAATATTTAGGCNAGAATCATTAAGGGCTGAGAATGTTCCGCCTGTAGAAATAATTTCAACTCCAAGATCAATTAGATCTTTTGCAAAATTTATAATTCCATTTTTATCTGATACAGAAATCAATGCTCTCTTTATTTGTGGCATATTTTTTTATACTCCCCTAAGAGTCTTTATATTTTTTTCATATTGTGATTGACCACCTTTAAAGGTTGCGGTACCAGCAACCAGCACATTTGCTCCAGCAGAAATTGCTTTCGGCGCGGTTTCAAAGTTTATACCACCATCAACTTCCAGATCTATTTGCCTACCTGTTAAGTCAATCATCTTCCTAATACTCTCAATTTTTGGTAATTGATCTTCCATAAAGCTTTGACCACCAAACCCAGGAACAACAGTCATAACTAAAATTAGATCAACCTTATCAATTAGATCGTCTAACACCCCAATTGGCGTTGATGGGTTTAAGGAAATTCCTGTTTTACAACCAAGCTCTTTTATAATACTTAGGGTTTCTTTTGGATTACCCTCAGCCTCAGGATGAAATGTAATTATATCAGACCCTGCTTTTGCAAAACTCTCTAGCAATGGGTTGACTGGTTCAATCATTAGATGAACATCAAAAGTTTTTTTAGATGACTTTCTAATATCCTTTATGACCTCAGGGCCAATAGTTAAATTTGGTACATAGTGACCATCCATGACATCAACATGAATATAATCAGCTCCAGCTTTATCAATCGCTTCAATTTCTTTTCCTAAATATGAAAAGTCAGCAGAGAGGATAGAGGGGGAAATTTTAATTTGATTAGCCATATAATTTCATTAACAGAGCTTTTATTCCGAAGCAAGCACTCAAGATACTTTCTTTAATCTCGCAATAAAAAAACCATCCGTACCGCCGATTCCACTTAAGTGACTAGGAAAAATCCTTAGCAGCCCTTCTTTAGTAATTAGCTCCTTTAACTCAGTAACTTCTTTAGGTTTAATTTTATCTATTTTTGCATCTTTATTTTCATTAATAAATTTAAAGATTTGATTTTCGCCTTCTTCTTTTTCTAAAGAGCAAGTACAGTATATTAAGGAGCCACCATTAGTTAAAAATTTCCAAGTAGATAAAAGTAATTGAGATTGAAGCTTTGCTAATGACTGGATATCACTCTCACCTTTTATATGCATAATATCAGGGTGTCTCCTTAGAGTTCCAGTAGATGAGCAAGGTGCGTCGAGAATAATCTTAGACCATTTTTGATTCGGATTAAAGTCTCGTACATCTGAATGAAATATTTTTGAACTGAATTTCAAGCGGGTTAGGTTTTCCTTTAATCTTATTATTCTGTTTTTATTTCCATCTACAGATGTAACATTAGCACCCAAAGATATTAATTGAGCCGTTTTACCTCCAGGCGCGGCACAAAGATCAAGTACTTCGTCGTCTTTTCTTATATTCAATAAAGTTACTGGGATTTGTGATGAATAATCTTGCACCCACCAATCACCAGAGCTAAACCCTTCTAGTTCTGAAATTAAGCTTGTATCATTTAACCTAATTGTTTTATCTGAAAGACATATACCATCTAATTTATCAGCCCATATTGGGGCTTCTTTTTTAACGCATAAATCGATCGGAGGATTTAAAACTCTATGTGCATTTTCCATTTCTATGAGATTCTTACCCCAGTCTCTTTCCCATCTTTTATTTAACCAAGTTGGCGTCTTTGGACTCTCATTTTGGTAGGATTTTATTTTATCGCNTCCTCTAAGTACATTTCGCATTATTGCATTAATGAGACTTTTCCATTTATTGCCTCCTAGTTCGACTGAGGTGTTCGTTGCTGCATGATCAGGCGTTTGTAGATAAATAATCTGAACAATACCNATCCTGAGTATCATTTGTACTTTTGAAGGCGATTTATTGAGAGATTTTTTTAAAAACTTATTAAGAATATAATCTATCTCTGTTAAATTTCTTAATGTTGAGGAAATAAGAAGTCTACAAAAAGAACGATCTTCCGGTTGCATCTTAGAAAAACTNGACCCATGCTTTGTGAATTTNTTAAAAACATCATCTAATGGAGCTAGACCCTCGATAACTTCCAATAAAATNTCAATAGCAATCTTCCTAGCAGAAAGCCCAGAATTATTATTAAATTTTTTTTCATTTTTTTTCATAAACTAACTTTCAATTATAAGTACTCGTAAGGTATATATATATTTATGTCGAAAAATTCTTATAAAAACAATGAAGCAAAAGATGATATTGCAAGNCGAGCACTGGCNGAGGCTAAGGAAAGNAAAGAAAAGATTGCGAAATCTAATCTTCCAAAAGAGCTCGATGGAAGAGACGGACCAGAGCCAACAAGATATAANGACTGGGAAAAGAACGGTATAACTTCTGATTTCTAGCTATATTAAGTGTTTAAACTTATAAATTTTTACCGATTGAAATAAGCCTGCCTTATTATAGGGATCATTTTTAGACCAATTTAAAGCTTCTTCTTTATTTTCTGCCTCTATAACAATTAGGCTTCCCATCATTGTTTCATCTTCATCACTAAGAAAGGGACCAGCATATCGGACTACTCCAGTACCCNTCACATACTCAAGGTGAGCCTCNCTATTGGANAGTCTTTTTTCTAGTGATTTTTCATTATCCAAACAAATTACAGAAAATAACATTTTAAGATTCCTCTTTCAGTGGGCGTGAAAGTAATTCTTCAATAATAGTATCAATATCAGATTCATTGCCTATTAACTTATTAATAGAATCTGTAATAGGCATGATTACATTGTGAATTTTAGCTAGNTTCACAATTGCCTTTGTTGAAAACATTCCCTCTGCAATTGAAGTCAGTCCATTCGTTGCCTCGTTAATATTCATTCCTCTTCCAAGTTTCACACCTAATGTAAAGTTACGAGATGTTTGAGAATTACAAGTAAGTATTAAATCTCCCATTCCTGAGAGACCAGTCAATGTCTTCTCTTCTCCACCCATCGCTTTTGCAAGATGAACAATTTCAGAATAACCCCTTGCTATTAATGCTGATCTTGCGCTGTCTCCAAGACCCTTTCCATAAACAATACCAGATGCAATTGCTATTATATTTTTTGTTGCGCCTCCAATTTGCGCACCAATTATATCCCGGCTTTGGTATATTCTAAATTCGGCAGAATTAATCGTTTCTGCTATCTTGCCTCCAACATCATCAGTATCACAAGCTAAGGTTANCGCGGTTGGTAAATTATTTGCTACATCTATTGCAAAGCTTGGTCCAGACAAAACAGCAATAGGATTATCAGGTAAAATATTATTTGCTATTTCACTCATAAGATTGAGCGTTTTAATTTCTACTCCTTTTGAGCACAGGACTATTGGAACATTTTTATCAATTTTATTAGAGATATCTTTTAAAGTTTTTCTGAAATATTGCGCAGGAGTGACAAAAAAAAGTAAATCACTCATATCAATAAATTTAAAATCGTTATGAGCTTTTATTTTTTTCGATAAACTTATACCTGGCAGGAATAAATTATTTTCGTTCTTTGTATTAATTGAATTAACCACTTCTAATTCTTTAGCCCATAAATTAATACAGTCCTGGTTTTTTGCTAAAGTTGAAGCTATTGCTGTACCCCATGCTCCCCCACCTATAACNGAGATAGAGCTATAAAACTTATTATTCATAGANGCCTCCGCTAATTNTCATCTCATTTAATGGCCATCTTGATTTTACAGAAATTTCTAAACTATCTTCTTGCCCACTTAAGAGTCTTAAACCCCCTGCCCAAGCAATCATTGCTGCATTATCTGTACAAAATTTTATTGGTGGTGCNACAAATTCCATATTATTTTCAAGCGCTAGCTCATTAAGACTTTTCCCGATTGACTTATTTGAGGCAACTCCCCCTGAAGCAACAAAATAATTTATATCCAAATCACTGTACTTGTCTTTTGCCATAGAGATTGCTCTACCAGATTTAGCCCTTAAGCAATCAATAATTGCCGTCTGATAAGATGATGCGAGGTCAGCTACATCACTTTGAGTTAACGGCTCAATTTCTTTAACTTCTCTAATAAGAGATGTTTTTAAACCTGAGAAAGAAAAATNACAGTCTTGAGATTTTAAAAGAGGCCTAGGAAAATTAAATCTGTCTTTAGATCCTTTTTCCGATATTTTTTCAAGTGCTGGTCCTCCCGGATACCCAAGATCAAGNAATTTTGCAGCTTTATCAAAAGCCTCTCCAACAGCATCATCGAGAGTTGTTCCTAGTTGAATATATTCGCCAAGGTCTTTAACGAATATTAACTGAGTATGCCCACCTGAAATTAATAGTAAGACATATGGGAAAGAGATTTTATTTGTTAAAAGGGGGGTTAGCGCATGACCTTCCAAATGATTAACNCCTATTAAAGGGATATCAGCACCTAATGAAATTCCTTTTGCGGTTGTNAGTCCAACAATCAAACCACCCACAAGNCCTGGTCCAGCTGTAGCAGCAATTCCATCGATGTTACNCAGTTTTAAAGAAGCTTCATTTAAAGCTCTGTCTATTAAAGGACCTAAACTTTCAACGTGAGAGCGTGAAGCAATTTCAGGAACAACGCCTCCATACGGTAAGTGCTCATCTATTTGACTAAATACAATATTAGAAAGAATCTCTCCATCCTGTTTATTTTTAAGTCTTACAACTGAAACTGCTGTTTCATCACAACTACTTTCAATTCCAAGGACTGTTATATAGTCATTTAACATTTGGCTTCCTAATTTTTTATTAATCGTTTAATAACTATCATAAAGTAAATAACTTACCTAAACGATCTTTTATTATGATAATGTTGGTATGTTAAATAAATAAAAATAAGTAAGAATTTTATCAATCAAGGATATCAGATTCTATGAGAGGTTAGCTAAGAATTATGAAGAATTTTTTATCACTAATTTTTATTCTTTTATTTTTTCCAAATCTTTCTTATGGAAAGATCCCTAGTACAAATACAGANCATGCTAATATTGAAATATTAGCTGAATCTAAAGAAATTAAAATAGGCGAAAATTTNGTTTTTGGAATTAAGTTNGATTTAGCCCCAGGCTGGCATACTTATTGGAAGAACCCTGGCGATTCTGGTTTACCCCCGGATATTAAGTGGACAACNCCCCAAGGNATTAGCGAGGCCANAATGCTTTGGCCTGCCCCTGGAAGAGCTGAAGTGGAGCCATTAATGAGTTATGGCTTTTATGATCAGCTGGTGCTTCCTATAATTTTTAATGTTGATGAAAGTTTTGTTAGTGGACAAGATTTTATTNTAGAAATTGATTTCTTAATATGTGAAATAATTTGCATTCCTGAAAGTGCTAAGCTTAGTTTTAATATTAATGAATTTGACGATGATGATATTTCTACATCCAGGGAATTATTATCTAAGTGGTACAAGAAACTTCCTTCGGATGATAATTTTGATTTAGATATCGAAGCCTCGAAAGATTTATTTTCATTGTCATGGCAAAGAAATAATGAAAAAATTTCAACTGCTTATTTTTATCCAGAAGAAAATGGACTGATAAAATATTCTGCTCCCCAACTATATTTTGAAGATGGTGAGAAATCTAAAATAGTTATTGAAAGACCTGTTAGAAATAAAAATTTAGAGAGCGTTTCTGGTGTTATAGAGATAGTGAGCAATAATGGCGTGACATTCTCCAATATTTCTTCCCCCATTAGGTATGTTTCTAAAGTTGAAAGTCCCAATAATAGCTCCCTATCTTTTTTAGTAGCAATTATATTGGCCTTTTTAGGCGGGATCATTCTAAATATTATGCCGTGCGTCTTTCCTGTTATTGCTCTTAAAGTAATGACATTTATTAAAGAGGCAGGTGAAGGTGGAGCTTGGAAACACGGCCTAGCTTTTTCTTTAGGTGTGGAATTAAGTATGCTTATTCTATTATCTGCAACTTTTATATTTCGGAGTCTTGGTCAGGCAGTGGGTTGGGGCTGGCAGCTTCAATCTAGCTCGGTCTCGAGTCTCCTATCTATTTTATTTTTTGCAATTGCCTTTATATTATTATTTAAAGTCGAATTTGGTTCATCTTTAACGAGATTAGGTGGTATCGGATCTAAAACGACAGGTTATCTTAATTCATTATTATTAGGTTGTTTGACCGTCATAGTAGCGACCCCTTGTACAGGACCATTTATGGGTGCTGCTATAGGATGGGGATTATCTCAGTCTTTTTTTGTTTCCCTTATGATTTTCTTATCATTAGGTCTCGGCGTTGCTTTTCCAACTTTGATTTTATCAGTTATTCCTTCAGGTCTAAATTTTTTACCAAAGCCTGGGGCGTGGATGGTTAGGGTTGGCCAGTTAATGTCTATACCTATGGCCCTAACTGCTATTTGGTTAGCATGGGTAGTTCAAAGACAGGCAGGTTTTTCCGGCCTTAGAGACCTCTTTATAGGACTATTATTTATATTAATTTCTTTAACTATTTATAAAATAAGCATTAAAAATAAAGTATATAAGTTTATTTCAATATTCTTCATTATTTTAGGTCCACTCTTTATAATATTATCTAATAATGACAATAAGGTTTTAAGCAAGAGAGAGCTTGAAGTCGGTGAGCCCTGGTCAGCTGAAATATTAAATAACTATAAAGATACCCACAAAAATATTTTAATAAACTTTACTGCAGANTGGTGTTTAACTTGCAAGGTAAATGAGGCAATGGTTTTCAGGTCGGATTCTTTTAAAAAATTAATTGATGATGGCGAGCTAATTTATCTTGTTGCAGATTGGACAAATTATGATCCTTTAATTACCAAGGAGTTGGAAAGATATAAGCGAGGTGGAGTACCATTATATTTATATTGGAAGATTGGAGAAGAAAATCCTAGAATCCTTCCTGCTATTTTAACCAATAAAATTTTCTATGATGGAATAAGATAGGTCTAGTCATTTAGAATATGATAGATAGAATAATTAAAAAACAAATGAAGATTTAGGAGATCTGAAAATATGTCCGGACGTGTAAATGGAAAAATGGCCTTTGTTACTGGTGCCGCCCAGGGTTTAGGGGAGGCTATATCTCATATGTTAGCAAAAGAGGGTGCCAAAGTTGTCTTGGCAGATATTAATGCTGAAAAACTTAAAGAAACTGAAGAAAAAATTAATCATGAGTTTCCTGGTAAGGTCTTTTCAACAAAGCTTGATGTAACTTCAGAGCAGGAATGGAGGGATACCCTTGCGTTTGCAGAAGAAAAAATGGGCGGAATAAATATACTAGTTAATAATGCTGGTATTGGTGAAGGCTCCTCAATTGAAGAAACAGATTATGAGATTTTTCAAAAAGTGATGAAGGTTGATACCGACTCTGTCTTTTTAGGGTGTAAATATGCCATACCAATCATGAAAAACTATTCGCCCGGTTCTATAGTTAATACCTCATCAATTGCTGGTCTTATTGCCGGTCATAATATGGTTTCTTATAATACAGCAAAAGCCGGTGTTTGGCTTATGAGCAAGTCCGTAGCCCTTCATTGTGCCAGACAGGGTTACAAAATAAGATGTAATTCTATTCACCCAACATTTATTGATACGCCGATAATAGAAGGAATGCTAAATAGAAGTAATCTTAAAAAAGAAGAGCTAAAAGCTAAACTTGCTAAGCAAGTTCCTCTAAATACTATTGGTGACCCTGATGACGTTGCTTATGCTGTCTTGTATCTTGCGAGCGATGAATCTAAGTTTGTTACTGGATCGGAATTGAAAATTGATGGCGGCATAAGTGCTATGTAAGGAATGATATGATGAGCTTTATTTCAGTTATTTATTTATCGATATTATTAATTTTTTCACCAGGAGACGTTTCTGCTGAAACAAAAGTTTCTGGAATTAACCCAAAGGAATTTAATTATCTTACCAGACCTCAAGATAGTCTGTACGATCATATTAATAGCGAATGGTTAAAAAATACTCCAATTCCAGATGATCAAGTCGGATGGGGTTCTTATATGACTTTACGTGAAGAGTCTTATGTTAATCAAAGAAAGTTAATTGAAGAAATTATTCAAAAAATAAATCAAAAAGATACTAGCTTAAGCTCAGAAGAAATTAAAATTGCTAATCTTTATAATAGTTATATGGATCGTGATCGTGTCAATAAACTAGGGTATCAGCCCATTATTAAAGATATTCAAAGAATTAAAGAAATAGATAATCTTAAGGATTTGTGGAATTACTTTTCTTATTCTGTTAGATCGGGTCCATCGGTTCCATTCACCATAGCAATATATGATGACCTAAAGGACCCACTTAATTATACAGTTTATATTGATCAAAGTGGCCTCGGCCTTCCAGATAGAGATTATTATTTTGATGATACCTATAAAGACGCAAGAGAGGCATACCTATCCCATATTGAAAATCTTTTAAAATTAGTTGGAACAGGCAAGGAAAAAAAGAAAGCGTTGAATGCTTATTCAATAGAAGAAGAAATAGCTGCAGTTCAATTATCTAGAACAGATAGCCGCGATCCCGAGAAAATTTATAACCCCTATACTCAAGAAGAACTTAAAAATATAGGGAAAGGTGAATGGGCGAGCTGGATTTCTTACCTTGAGCTTGATGATCAGAAAAGATTTATTGTTGAGTCCCCCGAATATATTCAATCAATTTTAAGGCTTATGGAGGAGATTCCTATTGATCAATGGAAGGATTATCTTCTTGTAAGATTAGTCAAAGGTTCCTCGAGCTCTCTGTCAGATGATTTTATAAATGAATCATTCAGATTTGCAAAAATTTTAACTGGAAGAGAAAAATTACCTGATCTTTGGAAAAGAGGTGTTGGTTTATCTAACGGTGTTATGGGAGATGCCATTGGAAAGATTTATATTAAAGAATATTTTCCTCCTGAATATAAAGCTAGGATGGAGGTTCTTGTTGGTAATTTATTAGAAGCATTTCGGTTAGGTATCGAAGACTTAAGTTGGATGACTAACGAAACAAAACAAAAAGCCTTAGAAAAATTATCAAAATTAAATGTAAAAATAGGGTATCCAGAAATTTGGGATGACTATAATAAACTTATGATAAGTCCTGATGATTTATATGGAAATCTTCAGAATGCCTCTTCATTCGGATATACAAAAGCCCTAGAGAAATTAAAAGGTCCTGTTGATAGAAGAGAATGGGCAATGTCACCTCAGACTGTTAATGCATATTTTAGCCCAACAAAGAATGAGATTGTTTTTCCTGCGGCCTATCTTCAGCCNCCTAACTTTAATCCTAACGCTGACGATGCTGTTAATTACGGTGCAATTGGAATTACCATTGGTCATGAAATTAGTCATGCTTTCGATGATAAAGGGTCTCAATTTGATGGTGACGGGAATCTAAATAATTGGTGGACAGAAGAGGATAGAAAAAATTTTGATGCAAGAACACANAAGCTTGTCGAACAATATTCTCAATATGAAGCCGTTCCCGGAGTTACTTTAAATGGTGAGCTTACGCTAGGTGAAAACATAGCAGATCTTGGTGGTGCGAAAGCAGCATTTAGAGCATATAAGATATCTTTAGCTGGTGAGCCATCTCCAATTATTGATAATTATACAGGTGAACAAAGATTTTTTATAGGAACTGCTCAGCAAGATCGAGTAAAATTTCGTAAAGAGATTGCGGCTATGAGGGTCGCTACTGACCCTCATTCTCCAGCTAGATTCAGAGTCGATGGAGTTGTTATTAATATGAAAGAATTTCATCAATCTTTCTCAACTCANCCTGGGGATAAGCTCTATAGGTCTGACGATGACATCATACTCATTTGGTGATTTTTAAAATTAAAGAATAGAGAATAAATTTGTTTATTGAAAAGCTTCATAACAAATAGTAAACAGTTAGTATGAATTCAATTTTCTTATTGATAGATGCCATTTTAGATCTTTATTCTTGGGTAATAATTATTACTGTAGTCTTAAGCTGGCTTTCGTCATTAAATATAATTAATAATTCAAATCAATTTGTTCGAATGTTTTATGAGGCCTCATGGCGNATAACAGAGCCCGTATTAGGTCGGATTAGATCTTTTTTNCCAAGCTTTGGTGGACTTGATATTTCTCCAATTATAGCGCTCTTGATGATTTATTTTTTACGTTCTCTTTTAAGAGAATATTGGCCATTGGTTTTGTAAACTGATGGTGGGTTCAATCATAGATGGAAAACAACACGCTATCAATCTAAGAGAACGCATTAAAATTGCCACAGATAACTTAATATCAGAATACGGAATTACTCCAGGCCTCGCTGTTGTTTTAGTTGGTAATGATCCAGCAAGTGAGATTTATGTTAGAAACAAAGGTATTCAGACTAAAGAAGCAGGCATGGAATCTTTAGAGTTTCGTCTTGCGGAGGATACCTCAGAAGATAATCTTTTAAAGAAAGTACAAGAACTAAATGAAAATGATTCTGTAAATGGTATTTTAGTTCAATTTCCAGTCCCAAATCATATGAGCCAACAAAGAATTATAGAAACTATCTTACCATCAAAAGATGTGGATGGGTTACACCCTGTTAATGCTGGATATTTAGCGAGTGGCTTAAGGGGTATGGTACCTTGTACACCACAGGGATCAGCACTTCTCATTAAAGAAACTCTCGGCGATCTATCAGGCCTTCATGCCGTCGTCGTGGGAAGATCAAATTTGGTTGGCAAGCCAATAGCTCAATTATTGCTTAAAGAAAATTGTACAGTCACCGTATGTCACTCACGTACTAAAAATNTAAAAGAAGTTTGCCTGTCTGCAGATATTTTAGTTGCCGCTGTAGGTATTCCAGAATTAGTCAAAGGGGATTGGGTTAGCCCAGGGACAACAATTATTGATGTTGGAATTAATAGACTTGATGCCCCAGAAAAAGGACCAGGAAAGACTAAACTAGTTGGTGATGTTGATTATGATGGGGCTATTAAAAATGCTACCTCAATAACACCTGTTCCAGGAGGTGTTGGACCAATGACTATAGCCTGTCTTCTCTTAAATACATTAATTGCTACGTGCGAACAAAATAATATTGAATTTTCTAAATTGGGACTTTAAATTTTTTTGGCTAGCCTTAGTCTTAAGGCGCTTAGTTTTATNAAACCTTCTGCATCAACCTGGTCATAAACATCATCTTCTTCAAAAGTTACATGTTCAAGAGAGTATAGCGACTTAGAAGAGCTTCTTCCTACTACAGAAACCCCACCTTTGTATACTTTAACTCTTACATCACCTGATACTGAGGCCTGACTCTCATCAATAAGAGCTTGAAGCATTTTTCTTTCAGGAGAAAACCAGAAACCATTATAAATTAATTCTGCATACCTTGGCATTATTTCATCCTTTAGGTGGCAAGCCTCTCTATCTAGAGTTATTTGTTCGATTCCCCTGTGTGCTTCCAAAAGAATTGTTCCACCAGGAGTTTCGTAAATACCCCTTGATTTCATTCCAATACTTCTGTTNTCTACCAGGTCAAGTCTGCCTACTCCATTTTCTCCACCTACTTCATTTAATTTGGTTAAGAGTTCAGCAGGAGATAATTTTTCTCCATCAATTGCTGTTGGGTCCCCTTTGGAGAATGAAATATTAAGATAAGTAGGTTTATCAGGTGCATTTTCTGGAGATACAGTTCTTTGAAAAACATCTTCTGGGCATTCAACAGACGGATCTTCAAGTAGCTTGCCTTCTGATGAAGTATGCAAGAGATTAGCATCAACTGAAAAAGGAGCTTCACCCCTTTTATCTTTTGTAATAGCAATTTGATGTTTTTCTGCAAAATCTATTAATTTTGTTCTTGAATTTAAATCCCATTCCCTCCACGGAGCAATAACATTTATATCAGGATTTAATCCATAGTATGCTAATTCAAACCTTACCTGATCATTACCTTTACCAGTTGCCCCATGACAAACTGCATCAGCGCCAACTTGTTTTGCTATTTCTATTTGCCTTTTAGCAATCAAAGGTCTTGCTATGGCTGTTCCCANCAAGTATTTCCCTTCATATAGGGTATTAGCTCTAAACATTGGAAAAACATAATTTTCAACAAAGTCTTCTCTTAAATCTTCTATAAAAATTTCTTTTACACCATGTGATTCAGCCTTTGCTTTAGCTTCTTCAAGCTCAGCACCTTGCCCAAGGTCAGCAGTAAATGTAACAACTTCACAGTTATATTTTTCTTCTAGCCATTTTAATATAACTGAAGTATCTAAACCTCCAGAATAGGCCAAAACGACTTTATTTATTTTTTTGTCCATACCCATATTTTTCTCCAGAAAAACTTATAGCCGTCCTATACGCTCACTTTCCATTTTTGCAAGNTCTTTCTTATATCTATCTGAGGCTTTTTCCTTTTTACTATCACTTTTTAATTGTCCACAAGCAGCGGAAATATCACTTCCTCTTGGAATTCTTATTGGACTAGCATAACCACCCCTATTAACAATATCACCAAATTTTTCAATTTGATCCCAGTCTGAACATTCATAGGATGATCCAGGCCAAGGATTAAAAGGTATCAAATTTATTTTTGCAGGTATACCAGAAATTAACTTAACTAAATCTCTCGCCTCAGATAAAGAGTCATTGATACCTTTAAGCATAACATACTCAAAAGTTATTCTTTTAGAATTTGAGAGACTTGGATAATTTTTACATGCATCAAGGAGTTCCTCTATTGGGTATTTTTTATTTATAGGAACTATTTCATTTCGAAGATCATTTTGAGTTGCATGTAAGGAAATAGCAAGCATTGAGCCTATCTCTTCTCCCGCAGATTTTATCATTGGCACAATTCCAGAGGTTGATAGCGTTATCCTTCTTTTTGAAATTGAGAGGCCTGCATCATCTGCCATAGTTATTATTCCATCTCGAACATTTTCAAAATTATATAAGGGTTCACCCATACCCATCATTACAATATTAGTAATTTGTCTTGGTTCTGGATTCCATTCCTTTAAATAATCTTTTGCAACCACAACTTGAGCTACTATTTCTTGTGCAGTTAAATTTCTGACAAGTTTTTGCGTNCCNGTATGACAAAACGTACAATTTAATGTGCAACCAACTTGACTTGAAACACATAGAGTTCCTCTATCACTGTCTGGAATAAAAACTGTTTCTACCTCAGAACCATCTTTAAATTTAAGGAGCCATTTTCTAGTTCCATCTTTTGAAATTTGGTCTTCAGATATTTCAGGTCTTGAAAGATCGAAATGATCTTCTAGCTCCCTTCGAAGGTCTAAAGANAGAGTTGTCATCTCATCAATGGATTTTGAACCTTTATTGTAAAGCCAACCCCAAACTTGATTAAGACGCATATTTTTTTGTCTTTCAGGGATATCAAGGACGTTCAGCGCCTCTGAAAGTTGCTCTCTTGGAAGTCCCATTAAACTTCTTTTATCCTCAATATTTTGGATTTTACTTTCCATGCTAGTTAGGTCCTCCAGGAGACATAGGCCTTTGAGCAAATTTTCCCAATGACCTTACCCTGTCATACATTACTATTGATCCTGCGATCTGAACATTAATACAAAATTTAGTTGGTATTTTAATCATATAGTCACATTTATCCATCATTTCGTCTGATAAAGAACCCATTTCTGGACCTAAAATATAAGCAGCTTGTTTTGGATGATGGAAAGATGGTAGTTCAACCGCATCATCAACAAGTTCAACACCTACTAATTTACATTTGTTGGGAAGATTCATTTCTTCAGGTTTATCCCAATCATACCAGGGCAAGTGATTAGGAGCTTTTGATGTATCTGATTTTCCTTCTCTAACAGAATAATGTGCAGACACTGTAAATACGAATTGTGCTCCAAATGCATGTGCGGACCGAACAAGATTTCCCATATTCATAGGTTTTGAAATTCCTTCAGCTCCAAATCCGAAATAGCCACGCATTTATAAATATACCTCTATTAGTTTTAATCTTTATTGATCTAGCACTTTTTTAATATCTTGGCGTATACTTTTTTTCAGTTTAAAGATAATAGATTAATTTAGGAGAAACTTATGAAAGCCCTTTTATGTAAAGAATTTGGCCCNCCGGAAACACTTTCTTATGAGGATATAGATGATCCAGTAATTAGTCCTGGAAAAGTTATTGTTGATATTCACTCTGCATCTGTAAACTTTCCTGATGTTTTGATAATTGAAGATAAATATCAATTTAAACCAGCTCTCCCCTTTTCGCCTGGAGGAGAAGCCTCAGGTGTAATATCTGAAATTGGAGACGGTGTGGAAGGTTTTGATATTGGAGATAGGGTAATTGTATCCTCAGGCTGGGGCTGTTTTGTTGAAAAAATTTTAGTTGAATCATCTTCATTGACACGTATTCCAGATAGTATGGATTTTGATACAGCTGCATCGTTTCTTATGACATATGGAACTTCTCATCATGCCTTAAAGGATAGAGCGGATTTAAAAAAGGGTGACAGTCTATTAGTTTTAGGAGCTGCAGGTGGCGTTGGTCTTGCGGCAGTCGAGATCGGTAATGCCATGGGTGCTAATGTTATAGCAGCTGCCTCTACGGAAGAGAAAGTTCAAATATGTCGCGATCATGGTGCAAAAGAAGGTTTGGTTTATAAAACTGGAGAATTAGACAGAGATGAACAAAAATCTCTTTCTAATCAAATTAAAGACTTAACATCAGGACTAGGTGCGAATGTTATTTATGACCCAGTTGGCGCTGATTATGCAGAACCATCTTTAAGAGCAATTGCTTGGGAAGGCCGCTATCTTGTTGTCGGTTTTGCAGCTGGTTATATTCCAAAAATTCCTTTGAATTTAGCTCTTTTAAAAGGTTGTCAAATTGTAGGTGTATTTTGGGGTGCATTTAAAGCACAATTCCCNGACCTTCATAATGACAATGTTGCCGATCTTTTAAAAATGTATGAAGACGGTCATTTAAATCCACATATATCAGAGGTTTATGATTTAAGTAATGGAGCCCAAGCCATCAAAGATCTTGCAGAGAGAAAAGCCAAAGGAAAAATTGTGGTTCGAGTAAAATCTTAATGATCAAAAAGATTTCAGAGTTTGTCTCTGGATTATCAAATAACTTGCAAGGTGCTTTCTGGCTTTTCATGTCAGTTTTTGCATTTACTGGTATGGCATCACTTGCAAAGTATCTTGGCAATGACTTTCATGCTTTTCAAATTGCGTTTTTTAGATCTTCTTTTAGTTTAATCGTAATATTACCTTTTCTATTGAGGGCTGGTTTATCTCAAGGAGGTATAAAAACAAAGGTACCTTTGCTTCAGATAACGAGAGGCGCTGTAAGCGCGATTGGAATAATATTTGGATTTTATGCCATTGTTAATATGCCTCTAGCAGATGCGCAGGCAATTCGTTTTTCGAGTGCACTATTTGTTGTTCCCCTCGCAGCAATTTTTTTAAATGAAAAAGTTGGTATTAAGAGAACGATGGCAACCTTAATTGGATTTCTTGGTGTAATTATAATGTTAAATCCAACGGGTGATTATAATGTGGCGTCATTATCAGCTTTGGGAGCAGCTCTCGCTTTTGCTATAGCAGCTATTTTTGTAAAAGTTGTTTCAAAATATGACAAACCGATAACTTTAATGTTTTATTCTAATATTGTGAGTATACCAATAATGATTATTCCAGCTTTATTGTTTTGGATCACTCCAAACTTAGAACAATTATTCCTTATTCTCTTAATGGCTGTATGTGCCTCGATAGCTCATAACTTCTTTATTCGAGCTTATGCTATTGGNGAGGCTTCTATAATTGCCCCTATTGATTACGTCAGACTCTTAGCTAGTGCCGCTGTTGATTTTTTAGTTTTTGGAATAATTTTTGGTATTAATACATTGATTGGATCTTCAATTATTATTTTATCTACATTGTATATTGTAAGAAGAGAGTCTAAAATCCACAAAAATCAAAAAAAAGAATTTGAACAAATATAAAATTATGAGGAAAAAAGATGAATCTTGATGAAAACATAAGCGCAGTAATTACTGGTGGAGCTTCCGGTCTCGGAGAGGCAACAGCTCGTGAACTTTCAAAGTTTGGAGTAAAATGCGCTCTTTTTGATCTGAATGCAGAAAAAGGTGAGGCTGTGGCTTCAGATATTGGCGGCGTATTTTGTGAAGCAAATGTAACAAGTGATGAAAGTGTCGTTTCTGCATTTGAAAAAGCACGAAGTATTAATGGCCAAGAGAGAATTCTTATTAATTGTGCTGGTATCGGTATTGCAGTTAAAACCGCTGCTAGAGACAAAAAGACAGGTGATATTGTTCCTCACCCGCTAGATCCATTTAATACGGTTATTCAAATAAACCTAATTGGGTCATTTAGATGTATTGCATATTCATCAGCTGGAATGATGAGTCTTGATCCAATAACCGAAGATGGCGGAAGAGGCGCTGTTGTAAATACTGCCTCAGTTGCCGCAGAAGATGGCCAAATTGGTCAAGCTGCTTACTCTGCATCAAAGGGCGGTATTGTAGGAATGACTCTTCCAGTTGCAAGAGACTTATCCAGGGAAGGAATTAGAGTAAATACAATATTACCAGGTCTTTTTGATACACCTTTATTTGCTGGTGCCCCAGACGAATTAAAACAATCTCTTGGTGCGCAAATTCCATTTCCTTCAAGGCTAGGTTATCCAGCAGAGTATGGTGCGCTCGCAAGACATATATGTGAAAATGAAATGCTTAATGGCGAAAGTATAAGACTTGATGGTGCTATCAGAATGGCCCCTAGGTAGTAGCCTAGTATTTCTTTGCGGTTTGGTTCATTGCTTTTGCAAGATTAATATCTAATTGGGTGATGCCACCTGCATCATGGGTAGTTAAAGTAACATTTACCTTGTTATATACATTGAACCATTCGGGATGATGGTCCATCTTCTCTGCAAGAAGAGCCATTCTCGTCATCCATGCGAAAGCAGACTGAAAGTCCTTGAAAATAAATTCCTTTTCTATGGAGTCCTTTCCTCTTGTTTTTTTCCATCCCTGTAACTTATTTAGGTTTTCGTTTCTTTTTTTTGACGACAATTTTTCTGACATTTTTTTACCTTTTTTTCTTATGTAATAATAATTTAACAATTTTATATTTGGGGTTGAATAAAATCATTGTTATAACAATATTAATAATATTCAATATAACGAATTATACGGAGTAAAAAATGAATAATTTTAATAATGCGCAGTCTAGCATAGCTAATCTTAGCCAGGCTCAAATTGATGAGGGCTTAAGAACTCACATGTTGCGTGTATATAATTACATGTCGGCGGCTTTGGCGTTAACTGGAATAGTTGCTTGGTTTTCTGCAACTTCTGGACTGTATATAGCCATCGCAAATACTATGTTGATTTATGTAGTAATGTTTGCACCTTTAGGTGTTGTCTTTTATTTTGCCTCTAAGATTAACAGTATGACTGCTTCTAAAGCTCAGTCAGTTTTTTGGATATTCGCTGGCCTTATGGGCTTATCTCTATCCTATATATTTTTGGCATATACNGGTACAGCTGTTTTTCAAGCATTTTTTGTTACAGCAGGTGCTTTTGCTAGCTTAAGTTTATGGGGTTACACTACAAAGAGAGATTTATCAGCAATGGGCGCCTTTCTTATGATGGGTCTTTTTGGCTTAATTATTGCCTCAGTTGTAAACCTCTTTGTTGGCAGTGGTCAGATGTCATTTTTAATTAGTATATTTGGTGTTCTTATTTTCTCAGGCCTTACTGCTTGGGATACTCAAAAGATAAAAAGAGATTGGCTTAATAGAGTTCAATATAGTAGCGCTGAAGCAGCAGAAAAATCTGCTATAATGGGATCTCTAACTCTTTATCTAGATTTTATTAATTTATTCTTATTTATGCTTCGTTTTATGGGCGGCAATAGGGATTAAATTGAACTAATAAATGAGACTAACTGGTCTAAATTGTATTGTCACAGGTGGCTCAAGCGGTATTGGTGCAGCTTCTGTTAAACGTTTTGTTGATGAAGGTGCAAAAGTTCTTATTGCGGATATCGATATTGATGCNGCCAATTCATTTGCTGAAGAAATGGGCTCTTCGGTTGATGCAATAAAATGTGATGTTAGAGTTGAGTCTGATGTCAAATCTGTCTCTGAACATGCATACAAAATATGGGATAANGTAGATGTTCTCGTTAACAATGCTGGTTCCGAATTAAACCAAACCTATGATAAAACAACATTAGAAGAATGGGATCGTGTACTTGATACTGACCTAAAAGGTCCTTGGCTTATGTGCAAGCATATTGTTCCTGGAATGGTAAAGGCTGGATCGGGNAGTGTAATCAANATTTCNTCTNTNAACGGTCTCGTAGGNTTTCCTTTATCTACNGCATATGGAAGTGCCAAGGGTGGTTTAGTTGTTTTCACACGTGATATGGCGATTGAGTTAGCGAACACAGGAGTAAGAATAAATTGTGTTTGTCCTGGTGTTATTGAGACAGGAATGATGGATAGATGGACAGATTTAATGCCCGATAAAGCAGAAGCNCAAGAAATGTTAAAAGGAACAATGCCCATTGGNAGNATGGGTACNGCTGATGAAGTGGCTGGTGCAATTTATTTCTTTGCTTCACCAGATTCAAGTTTATGTCAGGGATCAGTATTAAGTGTNGANGGTGGCTTTACAGCNCAGTAATTAATTTAAACCCAAGGTGANGAAANNGANTTAAAGACTTTTTTGTGACCATGTTTTATCTCAAGAACTTCTCTTATTTTTTTCTTTAGTTTTTTTACTACAAGGCAATAAGACCGATCTATCATCCGTTTAATTTCTTCTTCAGGTATTGAGTTATTTAATAAGACTGTATTCCAATGCATCTTATTCATATGATAACCAGGNACGACATCTTCAAAAATTTCTCTTAAAATTAAAGCCTCTTCAGGGTGGCATTTTAAATTAATTCTATGAATACCCTGCCTCTTTGTATGTATTGCAAAAAGTTTATCTTTGATTTTAAAAACTTGAACATCAGGACCAAAGGGATAATCTTCTTTTGCCTCAGGTAGAGATGAACAATAATTAATTAGTGTTTTAACTGACATTTTAAATAATATACATATCCGAAATTACACCAGTCTGTGCATCTATTATTTTAGTAATACTAAACGTTTTCCTTCCAAAAATTTTAAAATTGATTCGAGGTTCCTATTTCTTTTTATTTCATGACCGGACATTGATAAGACTCTCCATTTTTCATCTGGTTTCTTTATTTTATGATTTTTAACTATTTTATAGAGAGGCATTTCACTTGTATGACGATAAATTGAAAAAGAAGATTTCTCTGAATCCCTATCAATTGCGTAATCCTTCCACTCGCCTGAGGCAACTCTCATTCCGTAAAAAGATAATATTTTATTTAATTCTTCTTTTAAAAAAAATTTTTCTTCATTTTTAAGCTTCGCTTCATAGAGATAGGCATTACCAGATAAAATTTTCGTTTTTCTCATTTCTTAATTTCCATATTCTTATTTTGTTACCGAATAATTTCTCAATTTTGACATAATTATAACATCATATTGCCTCAACAATTTGTCAATATNTAAACATTATTCAAGTTGTATTTCCCATAATCCCTCTTTTATACAACTTGTAAAGGAATCTTAACTGATTTCATAAAGCGACTCTTGACCCTTCTAGAGTCGCTTTTTTTATACAACTTTTCAGTGATTATAAAATAATCTAATGATTTTAGATTGTTAGGGGTGGCGCAAATTTAGTCAGATCAATTCCTTCAACTGCATCTTTATATTCATCTATTGATGGAGTTCTTCCAAGAATGGTTGAAAGAACAACAACAGGAGTTGAGGCCAATAATGATTCACCTTTTTTGTCTTCTGCGTCTGCAACCACTCTTCCTTGGAAAAGGCGAGTAGATGTTGCCATTACAGTATCACCCTTTGAAGCTTTTTCTTGATTACCCATACAAAGGTTACAGCCAGGTCTTTCAAGATATAAAATATTTTCATATTCAACTCGGGCTGAGCTCTTGGGGGCGTCATCATCGAATTCAAAACCCGCATATTTTTGGAGGACATCCCAGTCACCCTCTGCTTTTAATTCATCAACAATATTATAAGTTGGAGGAGCAACTACAAGTGGAGCTTTGAAGCTAACTGTACCTTGCTTAGCTTCAACATTTTTTAAAACTTGAGCTAGGATTTTCATATCACCTTTATGCACCATACATGAGCCAACAAACCCCAAGTCTACCTTCTTTTCTGAAGCATAATATGAAATGGGTCTTATGGTATCATGAGTATAACGTTTTGATATATCTGCATTGTGTACATCGGGATCGGCAATCATTGGTTCATCTATATCGTCTAGATTGACTACAACCTCAGCATAGTATTTCGCATTTTCATCTGGGGATAATGCCGGTTTAATTCCAGAATTAATTTGTTCGATTCTATTGCTAGCTATATCAATTAAACCTTTCAATGTGTTTTCGTCATTATCCATACCCTTATCAATCATAGTTTGAATTCGGGATTTTGCTATTTCTAAGGATTCAATGAGAGTATCATCTTCAGAAATACAAATAGATGCCTTAGCCTTCATTTCGGCAGTCCAATCAGTAAATGTAAAAGCCTGATCGGCTAGTAAAGTTCCAATATGAACTTCAATAATTCGTCCCTGAAAAACATTTTCATCACACTGCTGTAACATTTGAGCCTGAGTTGCATGAACTACATCTCTAAAGTCCATGTAGTTTTTCATGCTGCCTTTGAATGTTACTTTAACAGACTCTGGAATTGGCATTGTCACTTCTCCAGTTGCAAGGGCTAATGCAACAGTTCCTGAATCTGCTCCAAAGGCAACACCTTTAGACATACGTGTATGGGAGTCTCCTCCAATAATAATTGCCCAATCATCAACAGTTATATCATTTAACACCTTGTGTATTACATCAGTCATTGGATGATAGACATCCTTTGGATCCCTGGCCGTTATAAGGCCAAACCTATTCATGAATGTCATCAGTTTTGGGATATTGGCTTTAGCTTTTGAGTCCCAAACTGAAGCCGTATGGCATCCAGATTGATAAGCACCATCTAGCGTTGGTGAAATTAGTGTTGCTGCCATAGCTTCAAGTTCTTGGGTAGTCATTAGTCCAGTTGTATCTTGTGAGCCAACAATATTTACCTTAACTCTAACATCAGAACCGCTATGTAAAATAGTATCAGCAGGTACACCTACAGCATTTTTATTAAAGATCTTTTCAACAGCAGTAAGACCTTGGCCTTCATGAGAAATTAGTTTTGATGAGGCATAGGCTGACTCTAATTCTACACCCAAAGTATCGCATGCNAAGCCTTGAAGTTTTTTTCCAAAAACAATGGCGTAAGATCCGCCAGCTTTTATAAATTCTAATTTTTGAGGNGTAAAAGAGGAAGCAATATCACTTAACTCAACACCATGTTCATCATATAGTTTTTTATCTTCAGTATTTATTGTAAGGACAGTTCCAGTTTCAACTGAATAAGCTTGTTCTAAGACAGGGTTACCATCATTATTCAGAATTGGACTTCCTTCAGGGTCTAGCTTTCTTGACCAGTTTTTTAAATCGATACCAATTCCACCTGTAACATCGACTGTTGTGAGAAAGATCGGAGAGATACCATTTGTACCAGCAACAATTGGGGCAATATTAACAAAGGGGATATATGGGCTACCAGGCTTTCCTGTCCATAATGCAACATTATTTACTCCTGACATCCTAGAGGAACCAACTCCCATTGTTCCCTTCTCGGCAATTAACATTATTCTTTTATCAGGGTGATCTTCCTGCATTTTCTGAATTTCAGATTGCGCTTCTGATGATATCATACACTTACCATGTAATTCTCTGTCGGCTCTGGAATGAGCCTCACCACCTGGGGATAATAAATCAGTTGAAATATCGCCTTCAGCGGCTATGTAAGTGACAATTTTAATTTCCTTTTCTATATCTGGTAATTTAGTAAAGAATTCAGCCTTTGAGTAACTTTCCAGAATATTCCTTGCAATTTTATTACCAGAAGTGAAACCTTTTTTTAATCGTTCAGTGTCTGCTTCGTATAAAAATACCTGAGTCTTAAGGACTTCACCTGCTTTTAGGGCGATTGGCTCTTCGGCATCTAAAACTAGGTCGAGCAGAACTTCTACTGATGGCCCACCTTTCATATGGGATAATAATTCAAGAGCAAAATCAGATGAAATTTCTTCTAGAGAAATTTTTTCTAGAATCACCTCTTTTAAAAATTGAGCTTTTGCTTCAGCCGCACCTGTAGTTCCTGGGAGTACATTATAAATGAAGTGATTAAGAGAGTCCTCTCTATATTTATTTTCAATATCTTTTATTTGAGAAATTATCTCATTGGTAAGGGCCTTATCGTCTATAGGCTTTGGATGTAAATCCATCCCTTTTCTTTCTTCAATCTCTTTCAAGTAAGATTCATATAAGCTCATAATTAACCCCTCAAAAAGTTATTTTAGCATATTTTCGATTTAGTTTTTTTAAGTTATTAAAATTTTTANTCTTAAAAATTTTCTCAAAAATGACACATTTTTTATTTTAATATGACAGAAGGTTGCTTTGGTAAACCCTTCATTTAAACTTTAAATTAACAATAATTTTAATTTTGCTTTATTTTTTTAGAGTTTTTTAAAATTTATACCTTTACTATCACATAGATAGTTTGA
>PAGD01000031.1 GCA_002704345.1 Rhodobiaceae bacterium
CTTTTTAATGAAAACAATAACTGGCGGAGAGAGAGGGATTCGAACCCTCGATGAGGTTTCCCCCATACTCCCTTAGCAGGGGAGCGCCTTCGACCACTCGGCCACCTCTCCAAATAATATCGACAAAATGCCAACTTTACGTCACTGTGTAAAGTAATTAGTGTATTATTTAAAAATAAAGGATAATTTGAGCCATGAGTAACGATTTAACTGAAGAACAAAAGAATATACTTTATAATTCTGGTACAGAAATGCCAGGCACAAGCAATCTATTAGATGAAAAGCGTTCGGGAACATATGTTAGCGCCGACAAGGGTTTGCCAGTTTTTAGATCAGAGACAAAATTTGAGTCAGGCACTGGATGGCCAAGCTTTTATGATGTTAATAAAGAAAATATTATCATTAAAGAAGATACTTCCCACGGAATGATAAGAAAAGAAATTCTTTCAAAAGAAGGTGAGCATCTAGGTCATGTATTCAATGATGGTCCCAATCCAACAGGTTTACGTTATTGTATAAACGGACTCTCACTTAAGTTCATTCCAGACGAAGATTAACTTAATCATAGTTAGAGTCTAAAATGTAGCCACAGATAAATGGACAAATAACTAGAGAAATCCCACTAATTCCAGTCAAAAGGTAAATTTGCCTTATAAATACTTCTTCAAAACCTGAAAAAATTAAAGAGGAAATTGAACCAGATCCAAATATTAAAGTTGGAATAAATAGTGGAAAAATAATTAATGGTATTAATAAGTTATGCTGTCGTAAGCTAAGCGTTAAGGCGGATCCTAAGCTACCAATAAAGCTTAGAGAAGGTGTTCCAATAAGTATTGATAAAGATATATATATCAATAAGTTATTTGGTAAAGCTATAAGTAAGCTCAATACTGGTGTAATAAAAAGAAGTGGAAGAAAATTTGAAATCCAATGTACAAGGCTTTTAACAAAAGCAATTTCGGAAAAAGATAGAGGTCCGGTTTTATATAAATCAAGAGTTCCATCAATATAATCTTCGTGAAACAAGCTGTTTAATGATAATAATGATGTTAAAATCAATGAAACCCATATTAAACCTGGAGAAATTAAAGATAAAATATTTTTATCTGGTCCAATACCAATAGGTAAAACAATTATAGTAATAGAAAAAAATGCTAAAGAGAGAATATAGCTACCCTTTAAAGATAGAGAACTTTTTAATTCCCTTAAAAGAAGTAATTTAAGATGAAACATTTTTGTTATCCAAGTTAATTTTAATATCAGCATTATCTAAAAAATCAATATGTGATGAAACAAGAATGCTACCTCCAGAATTTTTATGTTCATTTATAATTTCTTTTAAAAAAATAGATGCATCCCTGTCTAGGGATGAAGATGGTTCATCTAAAAGCCACAAACTTTTATTGGAAGACAATAATCTAGCAATAACTAGCCGTTGTTTCTGGCCTTGAGAAAGATACTTACATGGAGTTTTTTTTAGTTTTCCAAGGCCCACTCTCTCTAAAACACCATTAATATATCCAGAGCCCAAATAGCTTGACCAAAACTTTATATCTTCCTCAGGTGAAATATCATCTTTTATTGCCAGATTATGCCCTAGAATAAAAAATTCATCTCTATACTCTTTTTTTGAATTAAAGGAGATATCTCCAAATGATAATGGAATAAAACCAGCAACCATTCTTAAAAGTGATGTTTTTCCAGAACCATTTGAACCTGAAATTAATGCTAACTTCCCAGTTTTTAACTCAAAAGAAATATTGTCTATAATTTTATAACCTGACCTATAACAACTGACTGATGATACTTTAAGACTCATCGCCACCCTCGATACCTAGAGTCTTCCTTTGATTTAAATAAATAATAAAAAAACCAAAAATAAAAACAAAAATAGGGGTAAACCATAAAAGAAGGGTATTTAACCTTAATGGAGGTTTAAAAATAATATAATCACCATACCTTTTACGAAAAAAATCATATATTTCGATATCAGTTTCACCATTCATAACCTTATCTCTAACAATAGACCTTAAATCTTTAGCTAAGGGAGAGTTTGAATCATCGATCGTTTGTGACTCACAGACCATACAGCGTATATTTTGATTGATAGAATGAATACGTTTTTCTATAGCATTATCAAATTTTATACTTTCAGACGTTTCGGCGATAGAGCTGATTGGTATTGCTAGGCTAATTATAAAAAAACATAATATCTTAAAAAAATTATATGAAAACTTCTTTCTATTAAGTAGTGAAAATATACCTCCTAAAGCAGTTAAAAAAGCCCCTATCCAAATCAAGGTGATAAATGGTTTATACCATATCCTTACTACCCATTCTTCATCACCGACTTTTTCACCTAAAACAATATAAATATGAGATAAAAACTGTGACATAATAGCTGCTTCTGTTGTGACAGACCTCTCTACAGGGTAAAATCTTTTTTCAGGATTTAAAATGGATGTATTACCATCATCATTTACAATAAAAATTCCTGTTGAGCTAATATAATTTGGCCCCTTTTTATCCTCAACTCCTCTAAAATCTATACTATAACCTGCTATATTAATTGATGAATTAACTTTAACTGAACTCTCAAAATCTTCTTGTGAGGCAATTGAAATTGAAGCACCCATTATAAATAGACCTAGCCCAGCATGGCCTAAAAATGACGATAGCGATGAATAAATTACTTTTGAAAAATAGCTGTAAATTGATAAATAGATTATCCAAAATGATATAAATACTCCAATAAAAGACATAACTGAGCTTATATTCATATAAAAACAAACAAGCCAGGATGAGAGAATTATTAATAAATAAGGAGTAATGTATTTTTTATATTGTTTTTTAATTTCTAAATTACCCCATGGCAAGAAAACGGCAACAGGAGCAAAGATAGAAATTAAAAATATTATAGGTATAACAGTTATTGTGTAAAAAGGTATTCCAACAGATATTCTTTCTCCAGAAAAAATCTCAAGAATCATTGGATAAACAGTTCCAATAAATACTGTAAATGCCGCAGTCATTAGAAATAAATTATTTAGAATGAGGAAAAAATCCTTACTAAAAATCCTATATTTAAGAAAACCTCTCGATTTTATTGGTTTCAAAGCGAAGATTGACAAGCTAGCCACTATATAAATAGAAATTAATGTTAAAATAAATATCCCTCGATTTGGATCGGTTGCAAAGGCGTGAACTGATGTTATTAGACCAGATCTAACAATAAATGTTCCAACCATAGACATTGCAAAGGCAATAATTGATAATAAAATACACCAATTTGCTAAAGATCCTCTTTTTTCCATAACTAGAATTGAATGGAATAAGGCTGTAGTAATTATCCAGGGGATTAATGAAGCATTTTCAACCGGATCCCAAAACCAAAAACCACCCCAACCCAGTTCATAATATGCCCAAAAAGATCCCAAGGTGATTCCGATAGTTAAAAATATCCATGAAATTAAAACCCAAGGCCTAGTAACTTTTGCCCAGTCCTTATCGAATTTTTGATTAAATAGACCTGCTAATGCAAAAGACCAAACGATTGATAGTCCAACATAGCCAAGATACAAAAATGGTGGATGAAAAGCTAACCCAGGATCCTGAAGAAGTGGATTTAAACCTACCCCCTCAACCGGAGCTGGATCAAGAATAAGAAAAGGATTTGAACCAAAAAATAAAAATAATACGAATCCAAAACATAAAATACCCTGAAACATTAAAATTCTTATTTTAAAAGAATGAGAAATTTTTTGAATATTTAAAGATACTAAAAAACCATATAGAGACATAACCCAACACCACAAAAGCATTGACCCTTCATGATTTCCCCAGGATCCAGAGATTTTATAAATAAGAGGCTTTGATGTGTGAGAATTAGACCAAACATTAAAAAGTGAAAAATCTGAATTAATGTAGGATAAAATTAATATAAAAAAAGAAACGCTCAAAAGGAAAAAGCTAGCAGTTGCAATAAAAGGAACTGCATTGATTAAAGTCATTTTTTTTCTTCCCAGAAAAATAACTGGAATAAAAAATTGAAACATTGATAGCAATATAACTAAAATAATAGATACATTCGCGATACTTACCATCATTATTAATACTCCAAACCCAATGCTTCAGAGACTTCTGGTGGCATATAATTTTCATCATGCTTTGCTAAAACATTAGAGGCATAAAATTTCAATTGTTTTTTTAAAACGTTATTTTTATTTTTAAGTTTTATAATTTCAATATTACCTTCAGCAATTACACCTTGGCCTTCTCTAAATAGATCGGGCAAAATTCCAGAGTATGAGATATTAATTTCACTTTTGAGATCAGTGATAATAAAGGAAACATTTTTACCCTCCCCTCTTTGAAAACTATTTTCTAAAACAAGTCCTCCCAATCTAATAAGCGAACCATTTGTAATCTCATCATTAGAAACTTTTATTTTAACTTCTGAAGGGGAATAAAAGAAAATTACATTATCTCTTAATGCATATAAAATAAGAAACAAAGAAAAGCATAAAACAGCCACTAAGGAAAATATTGTAATTATTTTTTTTTGTCTTTTATTCACTTCTTTTTTCCAAATCTCTAATTTGATTTTTAGAAATAAAAAAATCTTTATATGAAAATACAAAAAGAGCAATAAATCCTATCAAAGCAGATATATAGGCGATTAATATATAAAAGCTATAATCTATCATTTAATATCCCCATAAGATTTCATATTTTTTATATTTAACCTTCTATTATTAAGCTCTAATTGAAACCTAATCATTAAAAGGTGAATAAAAATAAAAATAAAAGCTAAAAACATAATCAAAAGAGGTATTAACATATCAATATGTATTGATGGTGCGCCAAATTTTGAAATACTAGCTGGCTGATGAAGAGTGCTCCAATAGTCGACTGAGAATTTAATAATAGGAAGATTAACTAAGCCAATAATAGCTAAAATTGATGAAAACTTCTCACCTTTAGAAAAATCATTAAAGGATTTAGAAAAGACAATATAACCAATGTAAAAGAAAAATAATATTAGAACAGATGTCAACCTTGCATCCCAAACCCACCAAGTACCCCACATAGGCTTACCCCAAGCAGATCCTGATATTAAACAAATTGCTGTAAATGTTGCTCCAATTGGTGCTGCTGCTTTTGCTAAGGTAAAAGCTGTAATATGACCATAAATCAACCCAAAAAAGCTGGATAAAGCAATAAATGAATATATACCCATACTCATCCATGCTGAAGGAACATGTATGTACATAATACGAACTGCATTACCTTGTTGGTAATCAATAGGAGATTGGTATAAAGAAAACCATAATCCAACTAAAAGTAATATTATTGAAATACCTCCAGACCAAGGGGTTAAAGGCTTTATATAGTTGACCAAGAAGCCAGGGTTAACAAATTGATTTTTCATTATTAAGAATCTATTCCTTAGTTTATTTAATCAAGTAACATTTTATAAAAGGTATTACTATTATTACTATAAAAGTTTATACCGTATTTGTATTATATAATTGAAAAATATCGTATAGGTATCTTTATGGATAAAAATATTGAAGAATATTTAAGAGCACCGTCAATTAAACTAGAGGAATGGAAAAAAATTGCAGACTCCTCTCTTAAAGATAAGACTGTAAAGGATTTAGAAAAATTATTAGATAATAATATATCCACAAAACCTTTATATACTGAGACGGATATAGATGATGATTTTAGCTTATCCTCTAGAAGGGGTTTAAGTAACGACACAGATCAGTTTATGCCATGGTATATATGCTCAACAATAGATCATTCAAATAACCCTAAAACTTTAAATGCTAGAATTTTAAATGAACTTGAGAGAGGAAGTAATTCATTAGAGCTATCCTCGTTTAATGAAGGAAGCTTGAATGATATTTTAAAAAATGTGGACACAGCTATAGCCCCAATTTACTTTAAAAATCTTAAAGATCCTCTAGAAAAAATAAATGAATACCAATCTTATCTAAGCGGCTTCAAGGGTTTAAACAAAAAAGAACCTATGGGCGGCTATCTGATAGATCCAATTGCTACAAACTTATGGTTAAAAGAATTTTCAGAAGAAAAGTTTGGTGAAACTATTGAACATCAAAATTTATTAGAAAAAACTATTAATATTAACTCAAATTATAAAAATATTTTTCCAAAAATAGAAATAATTCATATTGATGGCTCTTTATGGGATGATTTAGGGGCTGGTCTATCAAAAGAAATTGAACTCATAGCCTCAAGCTACCTTGAGATTCTTAGATACTCAAAAAATAATTACAATGAGGTTAAAGATATAAACATTACAATTTCCTCAAATACCAATTTTTTTGCAACAATTGCAAAAATTCGATCAATTAGGATTATCTTTAATAATATATTTAAACATTTTAAAATTACTGGAAAATTGAATATTACCTCAAGAAATTCATCAAATATAATTTTTAAAGAAGATCCTTGGGTTAATCAATTAAGAATAACAACATCAGCGCTCTCAGCTGCAATTGGTGGGGTGGATAAAATAATTTGTAATAATATAACTCAAAAACTTGGTCAAGCGCCTGATTTCATTAAAAGATTGACAAGAAATACACATATAATTCTTCAAGAAGAATCAAGAATTTCAAGAGTGCAAGATCCATCAGGAGGTTCTTTCTATGTTGAAAAACTTACAAATGATCTTTCTCAAAACGCATGGAACAATATAAAGCTTATTGAAAAAATGGGAGGTATTACATCACTAACATCATCAGAAGATTTTGTTGTTGAGTTAAGGAAATCTAGAGAGAAACTAAAAAAAGATATTGAAGATAAAAATATTAAAAAGATTGGTGTAAATATTTTTGAGGATCCTGACTCCAATCCTATAAATGTTAGGCCATTTGAGGAGGCTTTGTAATGAGTAACTTTGAAACATTTCTAGACCTTGATATAGACTTAAATGTTAATGATAACAGTAATTTAAATAAGAAATCTAGTACTCAAGAGACATTAGAGGGTATAGATCTTAAATCCTTTTATACAAAGAAAGATGCCGATAATTTGGGTCATATAGGTTCAATGCCAGGAATTGATCCATTTGTCAGAGGTCCATACCCTACTATGTATGCAAATAAACCATGGACAATACGTCAGTATGCTGGTTTCTCAACTGCTGAAGACTCAAATGCCTTTTATAAAAAAAACCTAGAAAATGGGCAAATGGGTCTATCAATTGCATTTGATCTTGCTACACACAGAGGTTATGACTCTGACCACCCTAGGGTTTCAGGCGATGTTGGAATGGCTGGTGTTGCTATAGACTCGATTTTAGATATGAGAGTATTATTTAAAGATATCCCTCTTGATAAAATGTCAGTTTCTATGACAATGAATGGCGCTGTGATTCCAATAATGGCTTTATTTATTGTTGCCGCAGAAGAACAAGGGGTAACAACTGATCAGCTGAAAGGTACTATTCAAAACGATGTCTTAAAAGAATTTATGGTAAGAAATACTTATATATACCCCCCTAAGCCATCTATGAGAATAATTTCAGATATTTTTCAATATACATCGATTAATATGCCAAAATTTAACTCAATTTCTATTTCAGGATATCATATGCAAGAAGCAGGTGCGTCTGCTGACCTTGAACTAGCTTATACAATTGCTGATGGCTTAGAATATGTTAAGGCAGGAATAAATGCAGGTATAGATATAGATGCTTTCGCACCAAGACTATCGTTCTTTTGGGCTATAGGAATGGATTATTTTATGGAAATTGCAAAAATGAGAGCTGGAAGATTAATTTGGGCAAATCTTATGAGGGAATTTAATCCAAAAGACCCAAGATCATTAGCCCTTAGAACTCATTGTCAAACATCAGGCTGGTCTTTAACAGCCCAAGATCCATTAAATAATATTACCAGAACTTGCATTGAGGCATTAGCAGCTACACATGGCCATACTCAATCACTTCATACAAATAGTTTTGACGAAGCAATAGCGCTTCCAACAGATTTTTCTGCAAGGATAGCAAGAAATACCCAACTATTTATTCAAAATGAAACTGGAACATGCGATGTTATAGATCCTTGGGGAGGTTCATTCTTTATAGAAAAATTAACATCCGATCTAGCAAAGAAAGCCCTAAGTCATATTGATGAAATTAATGAATATGGTGGTATGACTGAAGCAATTGAAAAAAATATACCTAAAATGCGAATTGAGGAATCTGCTACTAAAATTCAAGCTAAAATTGACTCAAATGAAAAAACAGTAGTTGGAGTTAATAAATTTACCTTATCGGATAATGAAGAAGAAAAAATTGATATTAAAAAAGTTGATAATTCTCAGGTTTTATCTAATCAGTTAGAAAGATTAAAAAAACTTAAATCTGAAAGAAATAATTCCGATGTTAAGACTAAGCTTGAAGAAATAACCAAAGGAATTCAACAAGGTAGAAATGTTCTTGAGCTTGCAGTAAATGCAGCTAGAGTGGGAGCAACTGTAGGAGAAATTTCTTATGCCTTAGAGGAGGTTTGGGATCGTCATAAAGCAAAAGTTACACTTATAAAAGATACCTATGCAAAAAATTTCTCATCAGATAATATTGATTATATTAGAAAAAGAACAAAAGATTATGAGATTAAATTAGGGGTAAAACCAAAGGTTTATATAGCTAAGCTTGGTCAAGATGGTCACGATAGAGGGCAAAAAGTTGTAGCAAGTGCATTAGTCGATATGGGCTTTGATATAGAGGTAGGGTCGCTTTTTCAAACACCGTCTGAAGTTGCTGATCAAGTTCTTGAAACTAAATCTGATATTGTTGCTGCATCTTCACTTGCCGCAGGTCATTTAACTTTAGTACCCCAATTAAAGGATGAGTTAAATATCAGAGGCTTGGAAAAAATTCACATTGTTGTAGGTGGCGTTATACCCAAGGATGACTTTAATGAGTTAATAGAATCTGGAGCTTCTGCAATATTTGCAACGGGAACTAATATAGTTGACGCTGCAGCTGAACTTTTAAACCTTCTTGATGCTGGTTAACTTTTAGGCTCAACTAATCTAATAAGGCCTTCTTGTGCAACGGAGGCAACAAGAATACCAGAGGTATCAAAAATACTACCTCTATTAAAACCCCTCGCTCCAGATGCAGATGGACTATCTTGGCAATAAAGTAGCCACTCATCGGCCTTAAAAGGCCTATGAAACCACATAGCATGGTCCAAGCTTGCAGATTGAAGGTTATTACTCATAAAATTAATCCCATGAGGATTCGTGCATGTGTCCAAAAGAGACATATCTGACATATAAGCTAGAACACATTGATGAAGTGAAACATTTTCTGGTAACGAAGATTTAGCCTTAAACCAAATAAAATTCTGTGGAATCTTAGGTTGAGGATTCATTAAATCAACTGGATCAATTGGCCTAACCTCTACCGGCCATTCTTTATTAAAACTATCCTTATACTCATCAGGAACATTGCTAATAATTTTTTTTCTTAAATCATACTCTGATGGTAAATCATCATAATTATCTACATCAGGCATAGGATCTTGATGACTCAAGCCATTTTCTTCAATCTGAAAGGAAGCTGACATATTAAATATTTTTTTTCCGTTTTGAACAGCAACAACCCTTCTTGATGTAAAAGATCTTCCGTCTCTTGATCTATCAACTTCATATAAAATTGGCACCTTTGGATCACCAGCCCTAAGAAAATAAGCATGTAAAGAATGACATACTCTGTCTTCTACAGTTCTACTTGCAGCAACAAGTGCTTGGCCAATAACTTGACCACCAAAAACTCTTTGCCACCTATCACTTGGGCTTTGTCCTCTAAAAAGGTTAACCTCAATTCTCTCAATATCTAATAAATTAATTAAGTCTTCTAATCGTTCATTCATAATATTTAACGAGACCTTTGATTAAAGAGAATAGATTTAGCTTTTTTTGCTTCTTTTGTGTTCTCTGATAAAAGCTGTTTTCTCATTTCTTTACCTGCTGCAAATCCTTTTATAACAGCTGGTCTTTGCCCAACTTTCTCAAACCATCTTTTTAAATCAGGAAAATCAGAAATTTTTTGACCCTGATTTTTCCAAGGGATAATCCATCCCCAACATGCCATATCAGCTATTGAGTAACGACCTGATAAATATTCATTTTTTTTCAGCTGTTTATTCATAACGCCATAAAGCCTATTTACTTCGTCAGTATAACGTTTAATGGCATATTTAATTTTTATTGGGGCGTATTGGCGAAAATGATGAGCTTGACCAGCCATAGGTCCTAATCCACACATTTGCCAATAAATCCACTCATCTACTTTTACCCTATCCCTCTCATTTTTTGGATAAAATTTACCTGATTTTCTTCCCAAATACTGAAGAATAGCGCCAGATTCAAAAACTGAAATTTCTTTTCCCCCGGGCCCATTTGGATCAATAATCGCTGGCATCCTATTATTAGGAGAAATTTTTAAAAACTTAGGCTTGAATTGCTCACCTTTACCTATGTTAACTGGTTTCAAAACATATGGAATTTTGCATTCCTCAAGCATTATAGAAACTTTCCAGCCATTAGGTGTAGGCCAGTAATATAATTCAATTGGTTTAATATTTTTCATACTAGCAATACTACTTTAATAATTTTTTATTTAAAAGCTCATTAACAGTTTTTGGATTTGCTTTTCCTTTGGTTTCTTGCATAACCTGACCAACAAACCAACCCATTAAGTTTGGTTTTTCTTCTAATGACCTAACTTGATCTGGGTTTGATTGGATTATTTTCTCTATAATACCGTCTAGCTCACCCTCATCACTTACTTGCCTCATATCATTTGAGTCGACAATTGAAACTGGATCATCTCCACTATCGATCATTATTTCAAAAACATCTTTAGCAATTCTTCCCGTTATAGTTCCATCATCAATTAAATTAATTAGTTTTCCTATATTTTCAGGCGTTACAGGACTTTCTTGTATAGTTTTACTATCCTTATTGAGGATTGAAAACAACTCTCCAACAATCCAATTACACACTAGTTTAGAATTACTATTTTTAGAAGCAATCTCAAAAAAGTCGGCGGTTTCTTTTTCAGATACCAATATTCCTGCGTCATAAGGAGATAAACCAAAGTCTTCAACAAATCTTTTTCTCCTAATATCAGGAAGTTCAGGAAGAGTTTTTCGAATTCCCTCAACAAATTCATCTGTAAAACTTAAAGGTAACAAATCTGGATCTGGAAAATATCTATAATCATGAGCTTCTTCTTTGCTTCTCATTGACCTTGTTTGTCCTTTTTTGGGATCAAATAACCTTGTTTGCTGTTTAATAGATTCACCACTTTCTATAAGGTTTATTTGCCTTTTTGCTTCATATTCAATAGCTTGACCAATAAACTTAATAGAGTTTACATTTTTTATTTCACATCTTGTACCAAGTTCATCGCCTGGTTTTCTTACAGAAACATTAATATCAGCTCTTAATGAACCCTCCTCCATATTACCATCGCATGTTTGAAGATATTTCATGATATTTCTCAATTTTTTAATATATGCTTGTGCCTCTTCAGCGGAACTCATATCTGGCATAGAGACAATTTCCATAAGGGCTACTCCCGATCTATTTAAATCAACATATGAATAGCTAGGATGCTGATCATGAATAGATTTACCAGCATCTTGTTCCAAATGAAGCCTTTCAATTCTAACCTCTTTCTCAACTCCCTTCTCTAAATCAATTATCACTTTACCTTCACCAACTATAGGTTGTTCAAATTGAGAAATTTGATAGCCTTGAGGCAAGTCTGGATAAAAATAATTCTTTCTATCAAATATTGAAAATTTATTAATTTTTGCATTTAAACCAAGCCCTGTTTTAACAGCCTGCTCAACACAAACAGAATTAATTACTGGAAGCATTCCCGGCATTCCAGCATCTACAAAGCTAACTTGAGTATTATGCTCAGACCCAAAAGAGGTTGATGATCCAGAAAAAAGTTTTGATTGAGAAATTATTTGAGCATGTACCTCAATACCAATAACAATTTCCCAATCACCTGTTTTGCCATTTATTAATTTATTCATTTTAACCACCAAATATCATCTAATGACTCAAAATTTGAAGATTCTTCAATAATATTAGCAAAAGAGTATAAAGTTTCTTCATCAAATGGTTTTCCTATTAGTTGTAAACCTAATGGTAAACCATTTTTATCTTTCGATGACGGAATTGATATCGCAGGAAGTCCAGCTAAATTTATAGGTACTGTAAAAACATCATTTAGGTACATTGAAAGAGGATCATCACACTTTTCATTTAATTCAAAAGCAGAGTTTGGGGTTGATGGTGTGAGTATGACGTCAACTTTACTGAAAGCATCATTATAATCCTTAGAAATCAAAGATCTTACTTTTTGGGCTTTTAGATAATAAGCATCATAATATCCTGAAGATAGAACATATGTTCCAATCATAATTCTTCTTTTGACCTCATCGCCAAAACCATCTGATCTTGTTAATTCATACATCTCATTAATATCATTTGAATTTATAGAATGTCCAAAACGAACACCATCATATCTAGCTAAATTGGAAGAAGCTTCAGCAGGTGCAATAATATAATAACAGGGGAGAGCATATTTAGTATTTGGAAGAGAAATATCTATAATTTCAGCTCCTGCACTTTTTAGCCAGTCCTTTCCATTATTCCACATTTTAATAATTTCATCAGACATTCCATCTTGATAAAACTCTTTTGGTATTCCAACCTTTAAACCTTTTATGCTTTTTCCTAAAGAACTCTCAAAATCAGGAATTTCTTTTGATGAGCTTGTTGTGTCTTTAGGGTCGTGGCTGCACATACTATTTAGTAAAATTGCATTATCCCTGACATTCCTGGTAATAGGTCCAGCTTGGTCAAGAGATGAGGCAAAAGCTATAATACCCCACCTAGAACACCTTCCGTAAGTTGGTTTTAAACCAACTGTACCTGTAAAAGATGCAGGTTGTCTTATTGAACCACCTGTATCAGTGCCAAGAGATCCAACACCTATTTTTGCTGCAACTGATGCTGCAGATCCACCAGAAGATCCTCCAGGAACTAATTCAGCTTGCTTATCATTTTTTTTCCAAGGGTTAATTACGGAACCAAAAAAACTTGTCTCATTAGAAGACCCCATTGCAAATTCATCATTATTTAGCTTGCCTAACAATATCGCACCATTGTTCCATAAATTATTTGTGACAGTTGATTCATATGGAGGAATAAAATTTGATAGCATTTTACTTGAAGCTGTTGTTAAAACTCCTTTAGTGCAAAACATATCTTTTATTCCCAATGGCAATCCCTCTAATGGTCTATTTGTATTGTTAGAATAATTATCATCTGATAAATCAGCTGATTTCAAAGCTAAATCTGGTGTCTCCGTTATAAAAGCATTTAAATACCTTGAGGATTCCATAGCGTCTATATGATCGAGAATCAGATCCTTTGTAGAAAATGATTTATTCTTTAATCCATCTCTTGCCTCGTAAAGACATAGTTCAGTTAGATTAGCCATTAATCAATAACCTTTGGCACTAGAAAGAATCCCTCATCTGATTTAGGTGCGTTTGATATTACATCCTCCCTGTAACCTCCGTCATTCACAGTATCATTTCTTTTTTTAATAGCCTCATCTGCTCCAAAAGAGGAGAAAGTAGGAGCAACTTCTTCAGTATTAACCTCAGTTAATTGATCAACCCACCCAATAATTTGATTCAAGTCCGTTAAAAACTTTTTACCTTCACTTTCTTTTAATGAAATTTTTGAGAGTTTTGCGATTTTTTTTACGTTATCTAGATCAACCGACATATCTTGCTCCTAAAATAAATTTACAAAAGTTAAAGTCTTGCTTGCATGAAAACACCAACAGTTGATACTTATACCCGTGATGATTAATGATTCAAATAACTTTCGTGAAATAATACCGAATAATAAGACTATTTTATGTCTTGACCTTGGAAAAAAAAGAATTGGCCTAGCGATATCGGATATTAACCAAAAAATTGCATCACCATATGACGTTATAAAAGAAAAAAAATTCTCAGAAATTTTAATTATATTAAAAAATTTAATTAAAAAATTTGATATTGGATCAATCATTGTTGGAGATCCTATAAACATGGATGGATCACTTGGACCAAAGTCTCAATCAAGTAGGTCATTTATTTCAAATATTTCAAAGGATATAGATATTCCTATCCTACTTTGGGATGAGAGGCTTTCAACTATTGCAGCAGAAAAATCATTGATAGAGGCAGATATATCAAGAAAAAAGAGAGGCGAAGTTATTGATAAAATTGCAGCAAATATAATATTACAGAGCTTTCTAGATTTCTTAAATTCTAATCCATAAAACCCTTAAGAAGTATCATTCTACACCATAAGCCATAAATCATTTGGTCAAAATATTTTGCCCTTGGGTCATTATCAAAATCTCGTGGTATCTCATTCACCCTTGGAAGAGGATGCATAACTATAGAATTTTTGGGAAGTAAATTAAGCTGGCTAGTTGATAAAGAATATTCATGGTCACTTCCTCTTTCAGTTTGAACTCTCGTTACATATAAAACATCAGTATCTGCAATAACATCTTCAATTTTTTCTGTTTCAAATGATTTTTTTGGCATTGAACCTTGTGGGAACCTCAAATCCGAGGGACTTACAAAATTAAAATGATTTCCTGAATATCTTGATAGAAGCTTTACTAAACTCTTTACAGTTCTTCCATTTTTAAGGTCACCTACCATAGTAACTCTTAAATTATCAATATTTTCTTTATGATTAAAGTAAATGGTAAATCCATCCAATAAAGTTTGAGTTGGATGCTCTCCCTCACCATCCCCCGCATTAATAATTGGAACAGAACTAACTTTTGCGGCCTTATCAACGGATCCTATTTCGGGGTGCCTTAAAACTATGCAATCACTCATGGTTCCCATTGTGATAATTGTATCCTCAAGGCTTTCACCCTTAATTGCACTAGAAAATTTAACGTTATTAATAGGTATTACCGAACCACCCTGCCTAACCATGGCGCTGTAAAAAGATGAAGATGTTCTTGTGGATGGCTCATAAAATAAATTTGTTAATACTTTATTTTTTAAAACATTAGAAAAACTATCTTTTTGATCAATGGCTTGAGACCAAAGATCAAAAATAAACCTTTCATTCATATCGTCTACTGACAGAAGATGTTGCACGTTTTTACCTTTCAGATTACTTATATATTAAAATGATAATTTTAAACCTTATATTTTTATATTTTTTAACAATAATTATTAGCTATTTATTTGGATCTTTTCCAAGCGGCTATATATTGAGTAAGTATTTTAATAAAATCGATATTACTAAACAGGGGTCTGGCAACATTGGAGCAACAAATGTTTTACGCTCTGGATCAAAGGCATTAGCAATATTAACTCTTTTGATTGATGCTTTAAAAGGCGCTATTCCTGTGGTTTTATTCAGTTTTAATAGTTACCTAATGGCATTATCTGGTCTCTTTTCTTTTCTTGGTCATAATTTTCCAGTTTGGTTAAAATTCAAGGGGGGCAAAGGAATCGCAACATATTTAGGTATTTGCTTTGCTGTATCCTTAAATATCGGAATTTCTTTTGTTTTGTTGTGGGTATTAATAACTTTTATTTTTAAGACATCATCAATTTCTTCTTTAATAACTATATCTTTGATTCCAATTATTTCATTTTTTCATTTAGAAAATAGTATAATAAGTTTAGTTTTTTTATTAATGAGCATCAATTCTTTCTATAGACATAAGCTAAATATTATTAGAATTTTAAATGGTGAAGAACCAAAAATTAATATCTTTTAATTTAAAAATAAAAAAATTTTCTTGAAATATGATATGAAATTTGACTAATTGAATGTCAAAAAGTGCATTTTTTTTCTAAAAAGGGGATCTTAATATGCATATAGTTGTAGTAGAATCACCGGCTAAAGCAAAAACCATTGAGGGTTATTTAGGCTCAGATTATAAAGTAATTGCTTCTTTTGGTCATATTAGAGACCTTCCTTCATCAGAAGGATCGGTTCAACCAGATAATGACTTTGAAATGCTTTGGGAAATGGATACAAAAGGCAAAAAGCAAACAAAAATAATTCAGGATGCCTTGAAAAGTGCAAAATCTTTGATTCTTGCTACCGACCCTGATCGTGAGGGAGAAGCTATAGCTTGGCATGTTTTGCAAGCCTTAAAAGAAAAAGGAAGCCTTAAAGACAAGGAGGTATCTCGTGTTACCTTCAATGCTATAACAAAGAAAATTGTTACAGAAGCTATTGTAAACCCGAGAGAGCTTGATACTGAGCTAATTGATGCATATCTCGCAAGAAGAGCTTTGGATTATTTAGTTGGCTTTACACTCTCACCAGTTCTTTGGAGAAAGCTTCCTGGGGCCAGGTCTGCAGGAAGGGTTCAATCTGTTGCATTAAGGTTACTATGTGAAAGGGAAATTGAGATTGAATCATTTAATCCAAAAGAATATTGGTCGATAAATGCTCTACTTTCTCACTCTGATCACTCTCCATTTAAAGCATCTTTAACTCATATAAATGGAAAGAAATTAGAACAATTTGATATTAAAAGTACCGAAGAAGCAGAAAAAATAAAAATAAAATTAGAAAATTCTGATTTTATAGTTAAAGAAATTGAAGAAAAGGAAGTTTCAAGAAAGCCCTCACCTCCATTTATTACATCATCTCTTCAAATGGAAGCTTCTAGAAAATTAGGAATGTCTGCAAAAAATACCATGCAGGTTGCCCAACGACTTTATCAAAATGGATTAATAACTTATATGAGGACTGATGGTGTCCAAATTGGTGAAGAAGGTATCAGTGAAATAAGATCAACAATTGATAACGTTTTTGGGAATGAGTATGTACCAGAAAAATCAAATATCTATTCAAGTAAAATTACCAATGCACAAGAAGCTCATGAAGCAATACGTCCTACTGATACAAATATAAATCCAGAAAGAATGAATGGAGACTTTTCAAAAGAAGAAAAAGATTTATATGCATTGGTATGGAAAAGAACGCTTGCAAGTCAAATGCAAAACTGGAGAGGATTAAGGACTACAATCAATATTTCAAATAATGAAATGGATATAAATTTAAGAGTTTCAGGCACTGTTACTTTATTTAATGGGTTTAGGACGTTGTATGAAGAAGGAAGAAAAGATTCATCCAAAGAGGAAAGTCAAGAACTTCCTAAACTTGAAAAAGAACAATCATTAAATAGAATTGATATTGAAAACAATCAACATTTCACTAAAGCTCCTCCAAGATTTTCCGAGGCAACACTTGTAAAGTCTCTAGAAGAAAAAGGCATAGGACGACCATCAACTTATGCATCTATAATTTCAGTCTTACAAGATCGACAGTATGTAAGAATAGAAAATAGATACTTTCACCCAGAGGCAAAAGGCAGATTACTCTCTTCTTTCTTAGAAAACTTTTTTAAGCAATATGTAAGTTATAATTTTACTGCAGATCTTGAGAAGAACTTAGATAAAGTTTCAAACGGTGAAGTAAATTGGAAAGAGTTTCTAAATAGTTTTTGGAAAGAATTTAGTATTTGTGCAAATTCAGCATTAGAATTAAGAACAAGAGAAATCCTTGATACTTTAAATGAAAGTATAGGTCATCATGTCTTTAAGGATGAAAATGGAGAAATAAATAGAAAATGCCCAAAATGTGATGATGGTGAACTAAGCCTAAAGACCAGCAGAAATGGAGCTTTTGTAGGCTGCTCATCATACCCAGATTGCAAATATACAAGATCATTTGGATCATCAGGACAAAATGTCGAAGCAAAAATTTTAGGGAAATATCCTGAGACAGATGATGATATTCATCTTTTAATTGGAAGATATGGTCCATATGTACAAATTGGAGATGGAGAAGATAAAGAAGTTAAGCCCAAAAGATCATCTATTCCAAAAACAATAGATCCAGCAGATTTAACTTTAGAGAAAGCAATAGACTTATTATCCCTTCCTAGAGTTATAGGCCTTCATCCAGAAGATAATAAAGAAATAACNGGGGCATTGGGTAGATTTGGACCNTACCTTCTTCATGAAGGAGTTTATGCAAACCTTCAAAATGTTGATGAATTNTTCACTATTGGGTTAAATAGGGCTGTTGATTTGATTGAAGANAAAAGATCTAACCCCGGAAGAGGAAGAGGAAGTAAAACCCTCAAAGAATTAGGCAATCACCCAAAGGATAAAAAACCAATTAATCTAATGGATGGAAAGTATGGTCCATACGTTAAGCACGGAAAGAAAAATGTTAGTATTCCAAAAGATAGTTCACCTGAAGATATAACTCTTGAAATTGCTATTGATCTTCTCAATAAGCCAAAAAAGAAAAAATAAAAGAAATGATTAAAATCATTAAGCCAAAACCAGCCGCAACATTAATAATTACAAAAATTAAAAATAAAAAAGTTTTTGTGCTTATGGGGAAAAGACCAAGTAAGGCANGATTTGCTCCAGGAATGTGGGTATTTCCGGGAGGTAAATTGGATAAAAGCGATTTAACAACACCCAAAAATTATATAATAAATAATAAGATAATAAAAAATTTAAATCTACTTAAGGCAAAGCCACCTTTAGGCAAAGGTTTAATACATACNGCTATTAGAGAGACCGAAGAAGAAACAAATCTTAAGCTTAAATCTANTAATATTAAAAATATGTGGGTTCTTGGAAGAGCAATTACCCCACTTACAAGACCAATGAGGTTTGATACAAAATTTTTTGTTGCCCCATCTGATTGCTTCATTGGTAATTTAAAAGGCAATGGTGANCTTGCTAAATTAGAGTATGTTGAAATTTGTAAGGCNTTAAAATTTCCAATGTTTGATGTAACTGAATTTATTCTTCAAGAAATCANCAAAAGGATAAATAATGGTAATGAAATTAATAGCAATCCTGTCTTTTGGAGGTATAGAAAACANCATAGATTAATAACTGAAATTAAATAACTTGACTAAAAGATAATAATAACTAATTTCCNCATTATAAAGGATTTATCATGGCTAAAGCAGCAACAATTAAAATTAAATTAAACAGTACAGCNGGAACAGGCTACTATTATGTTGCNAAAAAAAACTCNCGCACTATGACTGATAAAATGGTCGTAAAAAAATATGATCCTGTAGTTCGTAAACATGTTGAGTTTAAAGAAGGCAAAATAAAATAACTTCTGAAAACCCTAAAAATAAATCTCCCAACACATCTATTGCTAAAGAAACAATTAATCAAATAGATGACCTCAAAATAATTCCCTCTAAACCTTTATTAATTTCAGATGCTGATGAAGTTTTATTTATGTTTCTAGAAGGTTTTGAAAACTTTTTATCAAAGAATGNCCTTTATTTGGATTTATCTAAGCCAAGACTTAATGGTAATATAAAAAAAATAAGTACTGATGAATATCTTTCTNAGGGAACAATGACAAATTTAATGCCTAGATTCTTCAAAGAAGAGACTGAATATTTGAAGCCAATTTTTGGAGCGTCAGAAAGCTTAAAAAACTTATCGAAAAAATGTCAGATTATAGTTTTAACAAATATATCATTCAAAGAGAAAGGGTCTAGAGTTAGAGCATTAAAGAAAAATAATATGGACTATCCTGTTATAACTAGTAGTGGACTTAAGGGACCTGTGGTTGCTGAAATTTGTAAAAATATGATCGCACCGGTATTTTTTATAGATGATCTTNCTCAGAATATAGAGTCAGTTTCCAAAGAATATAGTAAGTCTACTTGCATTCACTTTATACAAGATAAAAGACTCGATAAATTAATGATGACTCCAAAAGATATCAAACATAGATTAAGTAAATGGAAAGATGTAGAAAAATTAATTCTAGAAAATTTATTTAAAAATGAAAAAAGAGAAATCCAATAAAAGAATAACAAGTATTTGCAGGGAATGCCTTTCAACATTTGATAGTAAAGTTCTCTATTGCGCTAATTGTGAGTCTTTAAATCTTATTAGCCATAAAGAGATAGAAAAATTAGATATTGCCCATGTTGATTGTGATGCTTTTTATGCTTCTATAGAAAAAAGAGATAACCCAAAATTAAAAAACTCTGCCGTAATAATAGGAGGAGGAAAAAGAGGTGTTGTTGCAACTGCCTGCTATCTTGCAAGGATTAAAGGTGTTAGGTCGGCCATGCCAATGTATAAAGCATTAAAACTATGTCCAAGCGCAATTATTATTAAACCTAATATGAGTAAATATAGGGATGCTTCAAGAAAAATNCAAAATTTAATGAATCAATTAACACCATTAACAGAACCAATTTCNTTGGATGANGCTTTTTTGGATTTATCAGGTACAAAAAAATTACATAAAAAAATACCAGCTGTTCTTCTTGCAGAGTTATCAAAAAAAATAAATCAAGAAGTTGGAATTTCTGTTTCTATTGGTCTTTCTTATAATAAGTTTTTAGCAAAAATATGCTCAGACTTAGATAAACCTAAAGGGTTTTCATTATTGGGAAGAGGTGATTCTAAAAAATTTTTAAGCAGTCAGCCAGTTGAAATATTATGGGGTGTTGGCAAGATTTTAAAAAGAAAGCTAAATGATGATGGGATTAAAACCATCAGTCAAATTGAGGAATTGGGTATTAAAGAGGTTATAAATCGTTATGGCTCAATAGGTTCACATATATATTCACTTTCCCAGGGGAAAGATTTAAGAAGAGTAGTACCTCAAAGACAAATAAAAAGTATTAGCCATGAGACTACATTTGAAAATGACATTAGTGATAAAGAGGTGTTAGAAAAAAAACTATGGTCGTTATGCGAAAAAGTTTCAAAAAGATCTAAAGAAAAAGGCTTGGGCGGTCAAACCATTACATTAAAATTAAAAACAAAAGAATTTAAACTTATATCAAGGTCATGTACAATTGACGAACCAACTCAAATAGGAGAGTTAATTTTTCAAAACTCAAAAACTCTTTTAGATCGTGAGGATGATAAGGTAAAATATAGACTAATTGGAGTAGGAATCTCTAACTTGAAAGACTCTGAGTTATGCGATCTGTACGACTTAATCAATATTTCAAAAACTAAAAATGCAAAAATTGAATATGCTATTGATGATATTAGAAATAAATTTGGCAAAGACCTTATTAAAAAAGGAAGATCAATATAAAGGAGATATAAAATGACTGGAAGAATTGAAAAAAAATTAACTGAATTAAAAATAGATTTACCAAGCCCTGCAGCACCTGTTGCAAGTTACTCTCCATTTATTTTATCAAACAACCTTTTGTTTATTTCGGGGCAAGGTCCTTTTAAAGATGGTAAGCTAATAACTGGAAAGGTTGGTTCAAACTTAACTATTGAAGAAGGTCAAAATGCTGCGCACTTATGTGGTGAAATGATCTTGGCTCAAGCAAAGCTTGCCACTGGAAGCTTAGACAAAATAAAAAAATGNATTAAGCTAGGGGGTTTTGTAAATTGCTCAGATACTTTTACAGATCAAGCAATGGTAATTGAAGGAGCATCAAGGTTAATGATCGATATTTTTGAAGAAAATGGNTGGCACTCTCGCTTTGCTGTTGGTTCNAACTCTCTTCCCCTTGGGATGGCTGTGGAAGTTGATGCTATTTTTGAGGTCTNTAATTAAGTAATATTAATGAATAATTTTAAATTTAAAATAGAGACATCCTTATCNAATATAAAAAAAACTGATTGGAATAGTTGTGCTAACAATAGCTTTTCAAANTCTAATCCCTTTGTTAGCTATGAATTTTTGGACGCACTCGAGAGAAGTAATTCTTTAAATAATAATACAGGTTGGTTTTCCAATTATTTATTAATAGAGAATGAAAAAAATGAAATTATTGGCTGTACCCCTTCTTTTGTTAAAAATAACTCAATGGGGGAATATGTATTTGATCATGATTGGGCAAATGCGTATCACCGGGCTGGTGGATCTTATTATCCTAAGATTCAAGTCTCCATTCCATTTACGCCTGTTACTGGAAGAAGATTACTTATTAAAGATAAATTTAACGATAAAGAAGTTATATTAAATTTATCAAATCAGTTAATAAAATTAACAGAAATAACGGGTTCATCATCAGCTCATATAACTTTTCTTACAAAAGGAGAGAGTGAGAGCCTAAAAAAACTTGGTTGGTTGATAAGGAAAGATCAACAATTTCATTGGAAGAATAATAATTACAAANATTTTGATGAATTTTTATTAAACCTAAACTCAAGAAAGCGAAAAAATATAAAAAAAGAAAGATCAATTCTTAAAGAAAGCTCAATTGAAATTGAACATATAGCCGGAAAAGATATAAAGGAACANCATTGGGATTATTTTTATAATTTTTATCTTGATACAACTATAAGAAAATGGGGTCAAGCTTATCTAAATAGAGATTTTTTTAAAATTATAGGTGAGACAATGCAAAAGGATATTTTATTGATAATGGCTAAAAATAAGNATAAATATATAGCTGGTGCTCTAAATTTTCTTGGCGATGATACTGTCTATGGAAGAAACTGGGGGTGCACCGAAGATCATAAATTTCTTCACTTTGAATTATGCTATTACCAGGCAATTGATTTTGCTATTTCAAATAATTATAAAAATGTTGAGGCAGGAGCACAGGGAACACATAAAATATCAAGAGGATATTCTCCNGAAACAACTTATTCTGCACACTGGATTAAAGAAAAGAATTTTTCAAATGCAATTGAGGAATATTTAAAATATGAAGTNAAAGAGGTTGAAAAAAGTAAAAAAATACTAGAAGCTTACCTTCCTTATAAAAAAGAAGGTTAATGTCTTACAACGATAAAAATATATTTGCTAAAATCTTAAATGGTGACGCTGAATGCGTAAAAGTTTTAGAAAATGATTTCATTTTGGCGTTCATGGATGTAATGCCTCAGGCACCAGGCCATACACTCGTAATACCAAAATACAAAACTGAGGATTTAATTAACCTTGATTCAAATTATTTCCCTTATATTCTAGAAGCTACTCAAAAAATTGCTAGATCTATAAAAAAAGTTTACTCTCCTTCAGGAGTTATGATTTTACAACTAAATGGGGCTGAAGCAGGTCAGTCAGTATTTCACCTTCACTTTCACATAATACAAAGATCCGAAGGTTTAAATTATAAATTTCACGCCTCTGAACCAAGAGATTTTAANGAACTTCAAAAAGAAGCCGATAAAATAATCGCTAATCTATAGCTAGCTTTTAATCAATTCTTTTTTATCTTTTTCTATATTTTTCAATGCTTTATAACTAAAATCTAATTCATCTTTTTTGAGCGTAACATTAACGGTTCCACCTTTTTCAAGAACACCATAAAGAATCTCTTCAGCAATAGGCTTTTTAACTTTTTCTTGGATTAGTCTAGCTANTGGTCTTGCNCCCATGTTCTGNTCATAACCCTTTTTTCCCAACCATTGAGCTGCTTGGCTTGAAATATTAATATAAACATTCTTATTATCTAGTTGAGATTCTAGTTCAAGAATAAATTTTTCAACAACTTTTTCTATAACACTATCAGGCAAAGCATTGAAAGATATAATTGAGTCCAGTCTATTTCTAAACTCAGGATTAAAAAGTTTTTCTATTGCATCNGTATCTTCGCCAATTCTCTCACTTCGATTAAATCCTAACGCTGGCTTAGCTAAATCAGCAGCACCAGCATTAGTGGTTAAAATTATAATCGTATTTCTAAAGTCAACTTTTCTGCCATTTTGATCTGTTAATGTTCCATGATCCATTACCTGAAGAAGTATATTAAAAATATCTGGATGAGCCTTTTCAATCTCGTCTAACAAAACAATACTGTAAGGNTTTTGATCAACTCCATCTGTCAATAAACCTCCTTGATCAAATCCAACATAACCAGGTGGGGCACCTATAAGGCGAGAAACAGTGTGTCGTTCCATATATTCAGACATATCAAATCTTAATAACTCAACACTCAAAACTGAAGAAAGCTGTCTAACAAGCTCTGTTTTTCCGACACCTGTAGGACCTGTAAAAAGATATGATCCTATAGGCTTTTGTAAATCTCTCAAACCAGCTCTAGACAATCTAATTGAGGCAACAACCTCTTCAACAGCTTTGTCTTGTCCAAAGATAAATCTTTTTAAAGATTTATCTAGATCTTTTAATCTTTCGCTATCATCTCTAGTTATATGTTTGGATGGAATCCTAGCCATAGTGGAGATTGTTTGTTCTATATCTTTTTGATTAATTGTTTTTTTTCTTTTTGATAAAGGTTTGAGCTTTTGTGAAGCACCGGTCTCATCTATTACATCTATCGCTTTATCAGGTAGCTTTCTATCGCTCATATACCTTGAGGAGAGCTCAACAGCAGTTTTTATAGATTCATTTGAATACCTCANTCCATGAAAACTCTCAAATCTAGATTTTAAACCCATAAGTATTTTAATAGTATCAGGAACATTTGGCTCCTCAACATCAATTTTTTGGAATCTTCTTGATAGAGCCCTATCTTTATCAAAAAACTGTCTATATTCTTTATAAGTAGTTGAACCTATGCAGCGTAATTGTTGTCCTTGAAGAGAGGGTTTCAATAGATTCGAGGCATCCATAGAGCCTCCTGAAGTTGATCCTGCCCCAATAACGGTATGAATTTCATCAATAAANAGTACTGCGTCATCTAGAGCTTCTATTTCCTTTAAAACAGCTTTTATTCTTTCCTCAAAATCNCCTCGATATCTAGTTCCGGCCAGGATAGACCCCATATCTAAAGAAAAAATCAAAGTATTNCTTATTACATCAGGTACATTTTTTTCAAAAATTCTAAATGCCAAACCTTCAACAATTGCAGTTTTGCCTACACCTGGATCTCCTACAAGTAATGGATTATTTTTTCTTCTCCTGCTAAGTATTTGAATTAATCGATTAACCTCCTCAGCCCTTCCTATCAAGGGATCAATTAATTGTTTTTTTGCTTTTTCATTTAAATTTTCACAAAATGCATCAAGAGCACTTTCTTTTGAGGAGGACGAATCATTTTCCTCATAAGAAAATTGATCATCATCTGAGTCAGATTGAATTGATGCAAATGTTTGGTTTTTCTTTATGCCGTGAGCTAAAAATTGGACTGCATCATATCTAGTCATTTCTTGCTTTTCTAATAAATAGACTGAATAGCTTTCCTGTTGAGAAAAAATAGCTACAAGAATATTTCCGCCATTAACCTCTTGGCCACCTGATTGCTGAACATGAATTGCCGCCCTTGTAACAACCGTTCTATATCCAGCAGTAGGTTCTGGAACACCCCCATCTTCAGAGCTAACTAAATAATCCTGCTTATTTATAAAATCTAACAATTCAGTTTTTAATAATTCGATTTCAACATTAGATGCCATTAAGACTTTATAAGCATCCTTATCATCAAGAAGGGAGAATAAAAGGTGCTCTATTGTAACATGTTCATGTTTTTTTTGNGCNGCAAAGTCAATTGATCTTTGAAGTGTTTCTTCTAGTGATTGAGAAAATGATGTCATTTAAGCTTTTTCCATTGTGCATTGTAAAGGNTGATTATTTTTTCTTGATGTATCAAGAACTTGAATTACTTTTGTCTCAGCTATTTCATAAGAAAAAACACCACAAACACCTATACCATTTTGATGGACATGAAGCATTATTTTTGTTGCCTCTTCATTACTTTTATTAAAAAAACTTTTTAGAAGATAAATAACAAATTCCATGGGTGTATAATCATCATTAAGAATAAGAACCTTGTATAAAGAAGGTTTTTTTACCTTATTTTTAACTTGGGTCTTTAAAGACGAGTCATTATCAATAAATTTGTTTTTATCACTCACCTTTTTAATTCCTNTTCATTTTTTCATTCATAATAATATCTCTAGCTTCATTTATTCTTGCGCTCAAGTAAGAAGAACCACCTTTATCAGGATGTAATCTTGTTATCAATTCTTTATGAGCCTTATTTATATTGTCAATTGATGCATTTTCGTCAATACCCAATAAATCATAGGCCTCGGACAATGGNATNGATGAATTATTTTTTTTCTTAAAAAGNCTCATAATTAAATCAAAAAAGACCTTTCTTTTAAAAAACCAAATAGCTAGAGAAACAAAGAAGGTAGAAAAATAATAAAGACCAAAAAATAAAAATAGTATTGATAGTAAAATAGAAAAAATTACAATCACCGTTCTAATTTTTTCTTTGAAAATCTCTTTTTCTGAAGATATTATCCAATCAAAAAGGAAAATCAAAAATATCAAGAAAATAATTCCTAGCACTAAAACCATAGAATCACACCAGCCCTAGAGAATGAAGGTCTGAAATAATTTCTTGATCATCATTTTTATTATTAATATCAAATAATCTTGTGTCACTTGGAGAATTTTTTGTTTCTAAATACCTCCAGCCCTGAAATGGCCTCTCTTTAAAAGGAACAGTAAGAATTAAATCTTTATTTAAATCTAACCTACACCTATTAACATTATCGTTATCAGTAAATCTTNCAATTTTTAAAATTTCTTGTCTTACACATAATTTACCTTTTATTACCCAGTATATTGACCCTCCATTAAGAACTTCCTCAAATCTTTTAGGGAACATCCGTGTTATGTGAATTGTTTCGCCATAGCGACCTCTAACAAACTCCTGACGATTATAAAGATCTAATACTGAGTCTGCACCAACGCATAATTTCTTAATATTTAATGTCATTTTAAACCAAAAAAATTGCNGCGAGTCCAAGAAAGGAGAAGAAACCAACGACATCTGTAACCGTGGTTACAAAAACACTGGAGGCCAATGCAGGATCAATACCCATTTTATTAAGNATAAGAGGTATTATTATTCCTGAAAAACCAGCNACCACCATATTTAAAACCATTGCTANNGCCAAAACTATACCNAGAGCAGGATTGTTAAACCAAAAGGCACTTAAAAAGCCTAAGATTAAAGCAAATAATACTCCATTTAAAAAACTTACTAAAATTTCTCTATTTATAATTCTTTTATAATTTAAAGGAATAAGGTCTCTAGTAGATAATGAGCGAACTGCAATAGTTAATGTTTGAGTTCCAGCATTACCGCCCATAGAGGCAACAATAGGCATTAAGATTGCCAAAGCAACCATCTCCTCTATGGTTCCATCGAAAATAGCTATTACCATAGAGGCAACAACAGCGGTTATAAGATTTATAAATAACCATGAAAATCTACCTCTTGAAGCCTGAATTACATTATCAGTAATATCTTCATCGCCAACACCACCAAGCAGCTTAATATCCTCACCAGCTTCATCCTTTAAAACTTCAACAACATCATCTGCAGTAATAACACCTATTAACCTTCCTTCGTCATCAGTAACTGGAGCAGAAACCAAATCAAATCTTTCAAATTGATATGCAACAAGTTCTCTATCCATATCCCCTGAAATTATTATTAGTTCATGAGCTTGAAGATTTTTTAAACTTTTGTTTCTAGGGGACCTTATAATATTAGATAAGGATATTGCTGCAACTGGCTTAAAAGTACTATCTATCAAATAAATTTCATAGAACTCAATTGGTAAATCATCCCCTTTTCTTAAAAAATCTATTGCCTCACCAACATTAATATTTGGATTAAGAGCAACAAAGTCGAGTGACATCAATCGGCCGGCGCTATCCTCGGGATAATTCAATGATGATTGTAGTTCCTCCCTTTCATTCTTAGGGATTTTATTTAAAATTAAATTTTTATCGTCCTCTTCAAGATCTTCTATTACATGAATTGCATCGTCTGTTTCAAGTTTTTGAAGAGCCTCGGCAACATAAGAGTGGCCTAAAAGATTAATGACTTCCTCTCTAATAGTTTCTTCCAATTCAGACAAAATTTCTGGATTAAAGTCGTTTTCAATGAATTCAATGAAATCTTTTACTTCATGCCTTGGAATAAGATTAATTATATCTGCAATATCAGCAGCAGATAAGTTTTTAGTTAATGATATAATTTTATTCTTATCAGATGTGTCTAAAGCATCCATCACTTCGGAAATTAAAGATGGATCAAAAGGTGTAAAGTCAGTACCTTGATTATTTACCTTAATCTGTGTCATAAAAATCTCATTACTTTAGTTTAATGGTGCGGCCGAGAAGACTCGAACTTCCACGGGTTTTATCCCACAGCGACCTCAACGCTGCGCGTCTACCAGTTCCGCCACGGCCGCAT
>PAGD01000032.1 GCA_002704345.1 Rhodobiaceae bacterium
CTCACCTGAGATCCCATGCTCATTTTCTTTGATAATTAAGATTGTTTCTTCTAAAGGTTTCACTATATTAATTTTAATAGGACCAACGTTTAAATTTAGACGATCGCCATCCATTTTTTTTGAGGCACGTAAATTATATTGGTTTTTACCAATCGATAAACAGAAGCTTGCATCCATAATATTTAATTGTGGGTATACACCGAGGGCTACCGCAAAAAAAATATCACCTTTGTCGCTGTATCCATTGAAGAAAAATCTATCATAAAAGTTACGATTTTTTCCAGAAATATCAATTGTTTCAGGAGTTTGATGTAATGGATAATCATCTGCAGGTGTAAGCATTTCTTTTAGATCTCCAAATTTACATAAATTAAATTTTTTTATTATATAAAAATATTTTAATATTAAATCTAATCTTAAAAACTATTCTNAAAATCTAAGATAAAATTTTTCATTTTACTATCTTTTAATTTTTATCATTAGATAGATTTATTAAATTAATGGGGATTAAATTTTTTTTGTATTTGTTTTTTCTGTTATAAATATAAANTCTATGGGAGCAAAATATGTCAGGTTTTAATAAAGTTATAAATAGCTACGAAGAAGCAATGGATGGTTTGATTGATGGTATGACAATTATTTCTGGTGGATTTGGTTTATGTGGAATTCCAGAGAATTTAATAAAAGAAATTAAAAGAAAGGGAACTAAAGAGTTAACTATTGCATCAAATAATTGCGGAACAGANGAGCATGGCTTAGGTTTGCTGTTGTCCGATCATCAAATTAAAAAAGTAATAGCATCATATGTTGGAGAAAATGCATTGTTTGAAACTCAAATGATGAATGGTGAAATTGAAGTAGATTTAACCCCACAAGGCACATTGGCTGAAAAAATGAGAGCTGGCGGAGCTGGAATACCAGCTTTTTATACTCCTACTGGATACGGAACGCCTGTAGGGGAAGGGAAGGAAGTAAGAGAGTTTAATGGACGCAATTACATTTTAGAAGAGTCATTACAAGGAGACTTCTCTATTGCAAAAGCCTGGAAAGGTGATCGACATGGTAATTTAATTTTTAGAAGAACTGCCCGTAACTTTAATCCAATGGCAATAACTGCTGGAAAAATATCTGTGGTTGAAGTTGAGGAAATTGTTGAGGTAGGTGATTTGGATCCCGACCAAATTCATTTACCAGGTATTTATGTTGATAGATTAATTAAAGGTACGTTTGAGAAAAATATAGAACAACGTACTATTCTTAGCGCTTAATATAAATAGAATATGGAGAACAAATTTATGGCTTTAACTCGAGAGCAATTAGCGCAACGTGTAGCAAAGGAATTTAAGGACGGTTATTATATTAACCTTGGCATAGGTATTCCTACTTTAGCTGCCAACTATATTCCTAAGGATATGCAGGTAGTTTTACAATCCGAAAATGGTATTCTAGGTATGGGTCCTTTTCCGTTAGATAAAGATGTAGATGCTGATATAATTAATGCAGGAAAACAAACTGTCACTTTGATTGAAGGGGCTTCAATATTTTCTTCTTCGGATTCTTTTGCAATGATTAGAGGTGGCCATGTTGATTTAACGATATTAGGTGCCTTCGAAGTTGATTGCCAAGGCAATATTGCCTCATATATGATTCCCGGAAAGCTAATTAAAGGTATGGGAGGCGCAATGGATTTAGTTTCCGGCGCTGATAACATTATAGTTACTATGACACATGCTTCAAAGGATGGAGTTTCAAAACTTCTTAAAGAATGTACATTGCCTCTTACTGGAAAGGGTTGCATTAAAAGAGTTTTAACTGACTTGGCTTTATTAGATATAAAAAATGGAAGATTTATCTTACGTGAACGTGCGCCGGGTGTTAGCGTTGATGAAATAGTAAATTTAACTGCTGGTGAATTGGAGGTACCTGAAAAGGTACCAGAAATGGTATTTGGAATTTAAATAGTTAAAATTTTGGAGGTTAAAATGAGTAAAAGAGAAGTTGTTGTTCTAAGTGGAGTTAGAACTGCTATCGCTGATTTTGGCGGAACCTTAAAGGATCAGCCCGCTACTGAATTAGCTGCAAAGGTTGTTGCTGAGGCAGTTAGTCGTTCTGGATTATCACCAAAAGACATAGGACATTGCGTTATAGGATCAGTTTTGCATGGTGACCGTCGTGATATGTATATTAGTAGAGTTGCAGCATTAAAAGCAGGGCTCCCAGTTGAAACACCATCATTAACTGTAAACCGTCTATGCGGTTCAGGGCTTCAAGCATTGGTTTCAGCTGCACAAATGATACTTCTTGATGATTGTGATGTTGCGGTAGCTGGTGGATCAGAGTCTATGAGTAGAGCACCTTATTGGTTACCTGCTGCTCGTTTTGGTGCAAATATGGGTGATGGTAGTATGGTTGACTCATTGACCGGAGTTTTAACATGCCCCATGGGAGATATTCATATGGGAGTGACTGCTGAGAATGTTGCAGATCAATTTAATATAAGTCGTGAACAACAAGATGAGCTTGCAAATCAAAGCCATCAACGTGCCCAAAGGGCAATTGAAGAAAATCGTTTTGATGGTCAAATACTTCCTATTGAAATCAAGACTCGAAAAGGTGTCACCACCTTTAACCAAGATGAACATGTTCGTTTTGATTGTGATATTGAAAGTATGGCTAAATTACGCCCAGCCTTTAAGAAGGAAGGCTCTGTTACAGCGGGTAATGCTTCTGGAATAAATGATGGAGCGGCTGCTTTAGTATTAATGGAAAAAGCTAAAGCTGAAGAAAAAGGTCTAAAGCCTATGGCTAAATTGATTGGATACACTTTAGCAGGAGTTGATCCTTCAATTATGGGTACAGGTCCAATTCCAGCAGTTCAAATGTTACTAAAGAAAACAGGTTTTCAAATTGAAGATATAGATGTTTGGGAGGCTAATGAAGCTTTTGCAGCTCAGGCCTTGTCTGTATCTAATGAACTTGGGCTTGATTCAGAGAAAGTTAACCCAAATGGTTCTGGTATTAGCCTTGGACATCCTGTTGGTGCCACTGGCGCAATTATATCAGTAAAAGCCCTTTATGAGTTAGAGCGTATTGGCGGACGTTTTGCCATCGTTACAATGTGTATTGGAGGGGGACAAGGTATTGCTGCTTTATTTGAAAGGGTTGAATAAAGACAATAAAAATTTACAATAAATTAAATAAGGGAGAAATATTATGACATTAGTAACAGTTTTAAGCGCAAGTGGAAGACCAGGTTTAGCTCAAGTAAGACAGCTATTAAACGCTGGCTATCAAGTAAGAGCTACAACAAGAAATCCTGAAACAATGAAGCATTTTGAAAATATTGAAGTTGTAAGCGCTGATTATAATGATCCGGATTCTATTTATGAGGCTTGCTTAGGGGCTGACACAGTTTTTTATACTAGACCATCCTTTGAGGAGTCCCATAAAGCTCTTGATTTTGCAGCTACGGTTGGAAGTGCTTCTAAAAGAGCGGGAGTGAGACGTATAATNTATAATACTTGTTGCTGGGGTCCCCCTGATGAGCTAGGTGAAGTTGGTCAAGCTGGTTATGATAGCGTTAAGTTAATGGTTAGTATGCTTATGCAAGCTGGAGTTCAAACAACCACTTTTCAACCTGTTTTGTTTATGGATAATCTCCTCACTAGTTGGGCAAGACAAGATATTATGAAGAATGATTTATACACCTATCCCCATAATCCTAATCTAGAGGCTAGCTGGATTTGCCTTGATGATGTTGCTAAATTTATGATAGCAGCAATTGATCGAGATGATTTAGTTGGAAGATGTATAAATATAGGTGGACCTGAAATATTCACACCACCTAGAGTAGCAGATTTATTATCTGGTCATTTTGGACGACCCATCAAATATGAAGAATTAAATTTAGAAGATTTTTCAAATAGGCTTTATGACATTTTTTATAAAGATGAGGATGATGGAAAAAGAGGTGGACGTTCAGCTGATAGAGAGGCTTTTTCAGAGAGTATGTCTGATTTTTATCGTTTTAACAATATATCAGAACATAAGCCTTTTAAGGTGGATATGGCTCCAGTATTAAAAGAGATACCAATAAAATTAACTCCNTTTAGCGAGTGGATGAAGCAACAAGATTGGCATGAAGAACTTGACACAACTGCTGGATAAAATTGATGGGCCCTAATTTCCATGCATTACAATTAATAGCTGAAATTGCACTTGGGATTCTTGGTTTTTCAGCAATATTAATTGGGCTAAGTAGAACTAGTGATGGNTTTAGTGCACCTGATAATTTTCGTATTCAACTTTTGACCTATTCTGCTATTGGAGCAATGTTTTGCGCTCTTATACCATTTGCTGTTTTTGGAGATAACCAGGAAANTTCTTGGCTAATTGTTAGTTGGTTGCTTTGTTTATATTCTATTTTGGGCCTTTTTATTTTTCCAAGACGCGTAACTAAATTGAGATTAGAAGGTTATTTGGATTTATTTCCTTTACCTTTAGCTATCATTCAAATGGGAATGCTTGTGTTGAACTTTATTATTTCAGGTCTGATGATAATTAATTTTATAGAAGCTAAAGCAAATTTTTATACCATTTGTTTAATATTGTTTTTAATTCAAAGCTCTATAGCATTCATTAGAACTATATTTTATAGGGCAGATTGATGAAAAAAAATTACCCAAAAATAATTACTGCAGATAAAAGAAATAAAGACCATGTTAAAGCTGTTCTAAAATTAGGTTTTTCTTCAGACGCTTTATTGAGATGGATTTTTCCTGATGCAAATTCTTTTCTAGAAAATTTTGATTTATGGATGGATGAATTTTCCAAAAAATCATTTGAGAATAATATAGTATTTAGCGAAGAAAATTTTTATGGAACATCCTTATGGCATCCCCCAGGTTTTGAGTTTGATGAGTCTGTTCTTTATCCAACCTTTGAATTCATTCCAAAGGATAGGCTGGAAAATGCATTAAAGTTTTTTGAGGAGTTTGCCGAATACCATCCTGATGATGCATGGTATTTAGCGTTTATAGCTGTTGATCCATCAAAACAAGGGTTAGGAATTGGTTCATTTTTACTAAAGGAAGCTCTTAAAATGATAGATGAAAAAAAAGAAAGAGCTTATTTAGAGGCTTCAAGTCTTAGAAATAAATCTCTTTATGAAAGGCATGGTTTTGAATGTATTGGCGAGATTCAAATTGGTGACTCACCTACTGCTTACCCAATGGTAAGGGATTCTAAAAATTAAAAAAATTATTTAAAATACTAATGGCTAAAAATGGAGTTAAAATGAGTGAATTATATAAAAGCCCTACTGATTATCTTATTTGCGAGGCAGATAATAAAGTTTTAACGATTACACTTAATAGACCTGATGCAATGAATGCTTTACGTCCTGAAATGTTTGATGGAATAAAAATGCTTGTTTTACAAGCTGAAAAAGATCCTGATATTTCTGTTATTATTCTTGAAGGTGCGGGAAGAGCTTTCTCAGCTGGAGTTGACCTGAAGATTTTGCAAGGGTTTGATCCAAAAGCAGGAAAAATAGGGGATATTTTTGATAAACCTGCAGCTGAAGCTTGGAGTACAATTCGTAATAGTCGTTGCCCTGTAATCGCAAAAGTTCATGGAGCGTGTTTTACGGGAGCACTAGAGATGGCCTTGCATTGTGATTTTATCTTTACAACAGTTGATACCAAATTCGGCGATACCCATGCTAAATTTGGATTAAGACCAACCTGGGGTATGTCTCAAACTCTCTCTGAGGCTATTGGTGTTCGTATGGCAAAAGAATTATCATTTTCTGCGCGTATTGTTCATGGAGAGGAGGCNGTTAAGATTGGTTTGGCAAATGAAGCTGAAATAGATTTAGAGGCTTTGGATTCCTTGGTTAGAAAACGTGCTTCACAAATTGCATCAAACTCACAAGAGGCTGTGAAAGCATTTAAAGATCTTTATAGTATATCTCAATTGGGACTTTCTATTGAAGAAGCATTAGAAGCTGAATTAAAAAGGGAGTTTCCAGAAATTAACGATACAAATGAACGGTTGGCAGATTTTAAATAAAAGTATTATATTTTAAAANGANGGAATTATGGATATTGAAAAAATTAATGAGATAAAGGCTCAAATGGATTATGAGAGAACAAGAAACTCTCATCCAGAAGGTTTTCCAAAACTTCCTGAGATTCCAGGAAAAAGATATACTGATAAGAATTTATATAATCTTGAGATAGAAAATATTTTTCTTAAATCTTGGTTAATGATTTTTCGTGANGATGAGGTAATCAATCCTGGTGACTATAAAATGTTTAATAAGCTAGGGCGAGAAATTCTTATTGTTAGACAAAATGATAATAGCCTTAGGGCTTTTTANAACACTTGCCAGCATAGAGGTGCACCTGTTGTAAGGGAAACTGANGGTAATACCAAAATGTTAAGATGCCAGTATCATAGCTGGGCTTACGATCTTGCTGGAAACCTTGTTAAGGTCCCGGATCTNAGGGATTTCAAAGATTTTGATCCAAAGTGTAAAAAATTAAAGCAAGTNCATTGTGATACTTGGGGCGGATGGGTTTATATTTCTTTATCTGAAGATGACCCTGGAAGTTTAATAGATTTTTTGAATCCTGTTGCTCATGAGTTAGAGTGCTTCAATAGTTCAGAGCTCATTACAGTTTACAAAAAAAATGTCACTGTTAAAGCTAACTGGAAAACTTGCCTAGATGCATTTATGGAGGTCTATCATGCCCCAACAATTCATAAAGATACTGTAAATATTCTTCTTGATGGAAGCGCTATGGCGGCTGGCCTTTTAAAAAATGGACACTCAAGAATGGTAACACCTAAAAAAATAAATTTAGATGGTGGTTTTTTAGGTGCAGAAAACTCTGATTATGTTCCTTATATTGAAACATGCGATAAAATTCATGCTGAAACAAATGTTGCTTATGGAATGTTTCCAAACTTTATTACACCAACAGATACTTCAGGTTATCCAGCAATTTTATTTTGGCCCAAAGGCCTAAGAGAAACAGAGTTTGAATGGATTCAAATCGCTCCTAAATGGCCTGGAGATGAAAAGCCAGATTATTGGAAGGAACAAGAAACCTCTTTTGATTTAATTATGGAAGAAGATTTTAAAAATCTTGAACCTATGCAGATATCACATGACTCAGGTGTTTTTGAGTCAATGCCTCTAAACTATCAAGAGAGGAGGATATATTATTATCATCAAATGATTGATGATTGGATTGGTAGAGAAAATTTACCAAAAGATATTCAAGTTCCTAATGTTTTAGATCCTTTTGTTGAAGCATAAAGACATATGCTAAAATGATAAAATTACCAGATATTAATGATCCTCTTTGTAACGAGATTTTTAATAAGACAAAATCAGAAATAGAGGGTTTATCCTCTAAGTTAAAAATTGATAATCTCTCCAAAAAGTTTTTCAAAGAGATTGTTATACCTCTTGCTATTTATTTTAACTCTTTGACGAACAATGAAGATCCATATTTAATAGGGTTTACAGGGGGTCAAGGGTCAGGAAAAACTACTCTTTCAGACTTTGTCCAGCTTATTTTACAAGTAGGTTTTGAAAAAAAAACAACTGGATTTTCAATAGATGATTTGTATAAAACACCTGAAGAAAGAGATATCTTAGCTGAAACTATTCATCCGTTATGTAAAGTTCGAGGTGTTCCAGGTACTCATAATATAAAACTTGGGTTGGATGTTTTGAATTCTCTATACAAGGCAAATTCTTTTACTGAAACTGCTATTCCATCTTTTTCTAAAACCCAGGATAAGCATTTGCCTGAAGAAACATGGATAAAATTCAAAGGTAAACCAGATTTTATTTTTTTTGATGCATGGTTTGGAGGCGCTAAACCAATTTCATTTAATAACTGGAGACCACCAATTAATAAATTAGAAAAAAAAGAAGATCCAGATGGTATTTGGTCTAAATGGAGTAATAAGGAATTAGCAGGCGATTATCAAAATTTATTTAATAAAATTGATCTTCTTTTGATGATTAAAGTTCCAGATATGAATGATATTTTTGAAAGTAGATGGCTTCAGGAGCAAACATTAGAAAAAACACTTTCAGGTAATATGTCAGATAGTAAAATAATGAATAAGGATGAGGTTTGGAATTTTGTAATGCATTACGAGAGGTTAACAAGGTATGTACTTGAAGAAATTCCTAAATTTGCTGATATAGTTCTTAATAGGGATAAAAATTTTGAATTCTCTTTTGTTAAAAAGCCTTAGGTAAGGTAAGTAACTATTCATGAAATTTAAAGTTGATTCTGGATTAGAGCTAGTTGCTTCCGAATGGGGTAACATAAATGACCCGCTAGTCGTTTTAATGCATGGTGGTGGTCAAACAAGACATGCCTGGGGTAGTACTGGAGAAACATTAAGTGAGTCAGGTTTTTATGTTCTTTCATTAGATTTAAGAGGGCATGGAGATAGTCAGTGGCATCCTGATGGAGATTATTTAATTGAGTCATATAAAAGTGATTTAATTTCTATTTTAAATCAAGTTGGAAAACCTGCTTCATTAGTTGGAGCATCACTTGGTGGAATGGTCTCTCTATCATTAGCTAGCGATTTAAGTAAAAAAGATCTGGTAACTTCTTTAGTTATGGTTGATATAGGTCTTTATCCAAATGAAGAAGGCTCCAACGAAATTGTTTCTTTTATGCAATCGGGCATTAAAGGATTTGCAAATTTAAGTGAAGCCTCAGATGCAGTTTCAGCTTATTTACCTCATAGAAAGCGTCCACGTGATAATCGTGGTTTAGAAAAAAACTTAAGGCTTAAAGAAGATGGAAGATATTATTGGCATTGGGATCCGAGATTTCTTGATGAAAGAGATGATGATAGTAGAGAAAATCAAAAAGAAAAAAATATTAGATTGGCAAAAAATATAAGTATTCCAACATTGTTGATAAGAGGTGCTCTTAGTAACGTAGTAACACAAAAAGAAGTTGATGATTTTTTAAAAATAATTCCTCACTCAGAATTCCAAGAAATTGAGAAGGCTGCTCACATGGTTGCTGGAGATAGAAATGATATTTTTGCGAATTCTGCTATTAAATTTCTGAAAAAAATTAGTAAATAATTATAAAAATTACTTAAAAAATTGCGTATCCGCCATCAACTACAAATGAATCACCTGAATGATATGATGATGAGTCTGATGCTAAGTAAACTGCAATTCCAGCAAAATCTTTTGGTTCACCCCATCTTCTCATAGGTACCCTTGATATAACTTTATTAGTAAATTTTTCACTATTTTGACTATCATTAGTCATATCTGTGGCTATCCATCCCGGTACAATTGTATTTGCTCTTATTCCATATCTTGCATGCTCAACTGTAATACCTTTGATCATTGCTCTTACACCACCTTTTGAAGCAGAGTATGGTTGGGTTTTAGCTGCACCCTCAATACCAGCAAGGCTTGCAATACCAACTACTGATCCACCCGGATCTCCATTCTTTGCCCTTTCAACCATATGTTTACAAGTTTCTCTAAGCGTGAAGAATACTCCATCAAGATTAACTGATAATATTTTTCTATAAACATCTGTATCCATATTTTCAAAAGATCCCCCATAAATATTGACCCCAGCATTTGCAAAAACTGAGTCAATTCTTCCAAAATCATTTACTACTTTGGAAATTGTATTTTTCACATCGCTTTCTTTAGATACATCAACTTTATAAGTTTCAATTTTTGTTCCAAATTTATTTAGTAAATCCTTTGATAACTGATTTTTTTCTTCATTTCTTCCTAGTATAGCTACATTGCAACCAGAAGATGCAAGACCCTCGGCAATACCAAGTCCTATACCGCCATTTCCACCAGTTATAACAGAGACCTTTTCTGATAAATCAAATAATTTATTTTCCATGTAATTTATTTCCTTCCTAAGTTTTCTGCCAATAGAAGATATTATGATAAAACTTCATTGTTTTAATAGTATTTATATATTGCAATTATTAGACTAATTAAGTCTATTATATATTAGATATATAATAAAAAATTTTTAAATAGGGAGAGAGAGTATGTCAACTATCATGATTGTTGGAGCAACAAGAGGAATAGGTCTAGAGCTAACAAAACAATATGCTAATGAGGGTAATCAAGTTATTGCTTGTGCTCGTGATACAAGTAATTCGTCATTATTAGATGAAGTTGCATCTAGTTCAGATAATATAAAAATAGAGCAATTAGATATAGCTGATCCAGCATCGATTGAGTCTGCTTCTGATCGAATAGGTGAAAGTGTTATTGACAGTGTTATAATTGTTGCAGGCTGGGTTGGAGGAATGCCTGATAATCAGACAATAGATAACATTAATATTGATGAATGGCATAATACTCTAAATATCAATACTATTGGTCCACTTTTAGTAGCAAAAGCCTTTAAAGCTAACCTAGCGGCATCAGGTAAAGGAAATTTAATGATTTTATCTAGTCAGTTGGCAGCATCAACTTGGCCTATGGGTGGTATGTATATTTATTCAACAACTAAAGCTGCTGTTAGTAAAGTTGGTCAAATCCTTGCTCTAGATTGGGCAGAAGATCCGATTATTGTCTCTATTATGCACCCTGGCTGGGTTCAAACTGATATGGGTGGTCCTACTGCAGAAATAACTGCTGAAGAGAGTGCTTCAGGAATACGTAATGTTATATCAGGCCTTACAAAAGAGGATTCTGGTAATTTCTATAAGTGGAATGGTGATATTCATCCTTGGTAAAAATGATTTAAATTCATTTTATATTTAGAGATTCAAAAGTATTAATTCATAATCTTTTACAGGACTCCATTAACAAAAAACTATTGAATTAGAAGCTCTATTTTAATTAAAATTCAGTTATAAGATTTTCTTACCTAAAGGAAATAACAATGATATCTGCCTACTGGCCTTTTAATCCTCAAAAAATCCCTTTTTTTTATGGATGGGTTGTATTTGCCCTAAGTACCTTGGGTATTCTTTTTAGTATTCCAGGGCAAACAATGGGTTTAGCTGTTTTTACCGACTCTTTTATTGATGCCTTAGGTTTGTCAAGGACAGAGCTATCGCTTGCTTATTTATTTGGAACTTTAGGCTCCTCCTTATTTCTTGCTAGAGCTGGAAAGTGGTACGATATTTTAGGCGGTCGAACAATGATAACGATGGCATCTATAGCGTTAGCATTAATGGTCTTTTATGTAAGTTTGGTTGATGTAATGAGTAGTTTTTTGGGAGGAAGTCCTATAGCAAGCTTTGGACTAATCCTTTTTGGTTATTTTGGAGTTAGATTTTTTGGACAAGGTGTTCTCACTAGCTGTTCAAGAAATGTTCTTTTGTTATGGTTTATTAAAAAAAGAGGTCTCGTAGGCGGCATAAGAAATATATTTGTAAGTCTTGGATTTTCTCTTTCACCTCTTTTTTTAGCGGGACTAATTAGTATTTTTGGTTGGCGAGAGTCTTTATGGATTATCGCTCTAATTGGAGGTATTGGATTTTCTTTTATTTCTTTGATTTTTATTCGTGATACACCTGAATCCTGTGGATTAAGAGCTGACGGGTTAGATGTAAATTCAATCGAGACATCTTCTGTAGAAAAAGAGAGTAATACCTTAAGTGAAGTTAAAAAAAATCCAATTTTTTGGATTTATTCGTTAAGCTTAAGTATACACGCTTTATTTGGTACAGCTTTGGTATTTCATATAGTTGCAATTTTTGATGAAGTGGGAAAGGGAAGGGCTGAGGCATTTAGTTATTTTATTCCAGCAGCTATTTTTTCTACACTTTCAAATCTTTTTGCTAGCTGGATATCAGATAAGATTAATTTAAAACCTATTTTAATTATTATGTTGATTTCTTTTTGTTTAGGATCTTTTGGATTTATTTATTTAATACATTCTTGGGGGTTTTGGCTTTTAGCATTTGGTTTTGGAGTTGGTGGTGGTTTATGGGGAGTTATTTCAAATTTAACTTTTATAAGATTTTTCGGTCCTAAGCATCTGGGAGAGATTAGTGGTTTAAGTGCTTCGTTTAATGTTATTGGTAGTGCTATTGGGCCAGCAGCTTTTAGTCTCGGTTTTGACTATTTTGGAAGCTATACAGCTCCAGCGAAAATATGTTTAGCCTTAATAATAGTTCTTTTATTAGTAGCTATTTTTTTAAAACAGAGAGAAGAATAAATAAATTTATAATTATAATTTAGTGTTCAACTATTGAGTGACTTAGGTTTTAACTATATAGATTGTTGTCTTAAAAAATTAACTCAAACTTTTGAGAGTGGTATAAAAATGAATTTTAAAAATATTTTATATGAAAATATTAATACATTGGCTTTAATAACAATAAATAGAGCAAAAAATCATAATTCAATATCTCTTGAAACCCTAGATGATCTTAATAATGCTGTTGATTTAGCTGCGTCTGATGAAAGCGTTAAAGTTATTGCAATAACTGGTGCAGGTGGTAAGTCTTTTGCATCAGGATCTGATCTAAATGAAGTTTTAGATAGAGATTTAAAAAAAGCACTAGAGCCTATTATTCAAGGTTTAGCAGAAAAATTAGAAAAAACACCTAAACCAACAATTGCTGCTATAGACGGTATTTGTATGGGAGGAGGGCTTGAGGTAGCCTTAGGCTGTGATTTAAGGATTGCTACTCCTAATTCAAAATTTGCCACACCTGAGGGTAAATTAGGAATAATTCCAGGTGGTGGAGCAACTGTTCGCCTACCAAGAATTATTGGAAAAGGATGGGGAATGGAAATGTTATTAATGGGCGATATAATTGATGCAGAAAGAGCCTTTCAAATTGGACTTGTTACTCGATTAGTTGAATCTAAAAAGTTAATATTAGAATTAACTAATATGGCTGAAACTCTATCAAAGTTTGCTCCATTTGTTCCAAGAACTATGAAAGCAATGGTTCACTTTGGAATGGACTCAAGTTTATCAAGTGCTTTAATGATGGAAAAGTATGCACAAGCCTCATTAGTTCAAACTGATGATAAAGAAGAAGGCATTAAAGCCTTTCTTGAAAAAAGAGATCCCAATTTTAAAGGCAGTTAGTTAGATAAAAATGTCTTACCATTAATATGGTCTGATATTTTTTCAGCCATCATAATAGTTGGTGCATTTGTATTTCCTGCAATCAAACTTGGCATTAAAGATGCGTCAACTACCCTTAAGGAGTCCACTCCATAGACTTGCCCATGCTCATTGGTTACTGATAAATTATCTATTCCCATTTTACATGTACCGACTGGATGATAGAGTGTTTCACTGGTCTCTCTTATCCATTTATCTAATTCAATATCATCATTTATATTGATATCCTTACCAGGCTTAAGTTGATCACCTCTATATTCATCAAAAACTGGTTGCATAAAGACTCTATTGGCTTCTCTTAGGCCATTACGTGTATCAATCAAATCTTGTTCTGCAGAAAAATAATTTGGAAACATTAATGGATCATCATTTGGATCAGAGCTTTTTAGCGAAATGTGCCCTCTGCTTTGTGGCCTACATAAATACACAAGGTTCGAAAATCCGTGTTCTTGAGGAACACCAGCTCTCCCATGAACATCTTGCATTGCGATTGATACATAATGTATTTGAATATCTGGTATTTCTTTTTCGGGATTTGATTTTATAAAAGCCCCTCCAACACAAGGAGGGTTTGCTGCATCACCGGTCCCTGTTACTAAGTACTTAACACCTGCGAGCATTGTACCTAAGAAATTAGCTGATCTATGAAGTGTTACTGGTTGTGTACATTGAAATTGACTTACTACAGCAATGTGATCTTGTAAGTTTTTACCTACCCCTTTTAATTCATGAACAATTTCTATTCCATGCTTTTTAATTTCTTCAGAATCTCCTATTCCACTTCTCATTAATATTTGAGGTGAATTAACTGCTCCGGAAGATAGAATTATTTCTTTATTACCTCTACAAAAAACTCTTTTTCCTTTATTGATATACTCTATTCCAATAGCTTTTTTATTTTTAAATATCACTTTATCAACTGTTATATTAATCTTGGTATATAAATTTTTTCTTTTAAGTGCAGGATGAAGGTAGGCCCTAGCAGAGCTGAACCTTTTTGAACCTTTTATGGTATGCTCATAACGAGAAAAACCTTCTTGTTGCTTGCCATTAAAATCATTTGTTAGAGGAAAACCAGCCTGAGAACCTGCTTCAATAAATTTATCCAGAAGTATGTCATCATCTCTAGTAGATTTTTTAACATTTAGAGGACCATTTTTTCCATGATACTCTTCATCACCATCTCCTTCATAATTTTCAGCTCTTTTAAAATAAGGAAGCACATCATCGTAGGACCATCCCGGATTTCCTAATTGTCTCCAATGATCATAATCAGAAGAATGACCTCTGGTATAAATCATTGCATTAATAGAGGAGGATCCTCCCCAACCTCTACCTCTTGGCCAGAATAATTTTCTTCCAGCTGTATTACTCTCTGGTTCTGTTTCAAAACCATAATTTAGTTTGCTAGAATTTGGTACTATTTGTGAATAACCTGATGGCATATGAATAAATAGATTGGTATCTTTTCCTCCAGCCTCAATAATTAAAACAGTATTTTTTTTATTTTCTGATAGCTTATTTGCTAAAACACATCCAGCACTACCAGCGCCAACGATTATATAGTCGTAATGTTCTTCCATATTGTATTACCTAAAAAATAAATTGATTTTAAATCATGTACTAGCTTTTGCCATACATCAATAAAGATTTTATAAAAATATTATTAAGAAACTGTAAACTAGTTTATAAGCCCTAAATATTACTTATACGATATGTTTCTTAGGGGGAAATTGTGAGTAAAAAAATAATAAGAATTTCTGAAAGTCAAATCCCCGAGAGATTAAGGGGAAATAGAAATATACTTTTAAAGTCTATTGGTAAAATGGGTATTAATTTATCGGGATGGACAATTAAAGGAATGGTTCCTGACGAAGAAAGGATAGTTATCATTGCCGCTCCCCATACTTCAAATTGGGATTTTATTTTGGCTATGATGGCTATTTTTGGTTTAAATATTAAAATTAAGTGGCTTGGAAAAGACTCTATATTTAAACCTGGCTTTAAGTGGTTTTTTAATTGGTTAGGCGGAATACCAGTTAATAGAGAAGAACCTAATGCCCTAATAGATAATGTTGTTAAGGTTGTCA
>PAGD01000033.1 GCA_002704345.1 Rhodobiaceae bacterium
GAAAGATTTTGGTTAAATTCTTTAGCGTAGTCGGAAATAATATTCCAGTCCTCTTTTGTCGAGGAGGCCATTGTCTTATAGGTTGCTCGACCTTTATTTGCAGTATCATTCATAATTAGTCCCCTTATTGAATTATCTTAAATTAATTTTTTAGTAATACAAAATATTTCTTATAAAATTAAANTGTTTCGATTATTATTTGGATGTAGTAAGTATCGATTAATGAGAAAAATAAAAACCATAACTTATCTTTTTTTTCTAATATTATTTCTAAGCGGCTGTGAAACAACACAATCGGTAAGATTAAATTTAGAAGAAAATTTGTTATCACCTGAAACAAGATTAATAACAGATAATGGCCCAGTGATTGGTTTTATTGATCAATTGGGTGTTAAGAAATGGCTTGGTATTCCATTTGCAGAACCACCTATCAGCGAATTAAGGTGGAGAGCGCCAATAAAAATTAATAATTGGAAAACTTTAAAGGAAGTTAACTCTTTTTCACCTCCTTGTACTCAATTCCAATCTTCACTTACTGCTGATGGGCTTGTAAAGCCTGGCGATATTATTGGCAGTGAGGATTGTTTGTATCTAAATGTGTATGCCCCAAGTTCTTCAAAAAATAAGTTAGAAAATAATAATGAATTGTTACCTGTTATGGTATGGATCCACGGAGGGGGAAATACCACAGGTATGCCCTCAGAATACAATCCAGAAATTTTTGTTAAAACTGAAAATATTATTTTCGTTAGTATGTCTTATAGATTAGGTTTTTTTGGATGGCTTTCGCATCCATTAATTAGAGAGCAATCAGGACTGAACGCAAGCTCTAATTTTGGCCTTTTGGATCAAATCATGGCTGTTCAATGGGTTAAAAATAATATTCAATTTTTTGGAGGCAATCCTAATAACATTACTATTTTTGGTGAAAGTGCGGGAGGTCAGGATGTTATTGCCCTATATACATCACCCATAGCAAAAGGACTCTTTGAGAGGGCTATATCTCAATCAGGAGGTACTAGTGTTACAAGTATTGCAGATGCAGAGAAAATTAATCGCTATGATAGTACTTTAAAAAATAATTATAAGTATCGTCATTTAACAACTGAAGAATGGATAGATGTTTTATATAAAAAAGGCCTTATAAATTCAAAATTTGATGACGAAGAACTTCTTTCAGATCTCAGATCCCTAAGTTCACATGATCTAATGAATGCCATAGCAAAAGGTGAATTTTGGGACGAACAAAGAGATCTAGCAAGGATTATTGGAGATGATATCGTTGTCCCCAAAGAAGGTATCTTAGGTAGTTTAAGTGATAGTAATAAGCATGCAAATGTTCCTATTATTTTTGGAATTAATAAAGATGAAAACAAGTTATTTAATTTTTTTGATGAAAAATATGTAAGTAATTTTTTTAACATTTATTTTAGGGTAAGGGATGCATTTTATTATGACCTAATTTCTGATTATCAGAGTCTAGCTTGGCGTTCAAACGGCCTTGATACTCCGGCAGACCTTGTTAAAAATAGTGGCCAGGAAAATGTTTATGCCTATAGATTTGATTGGGATGAAGAACCAAAAGTTCTTGGGATGGACTTTTCCCTTCTTCTAGGTGCCGCGCATGCATTTGAAATCCCTTTTATAATGGGTGATTTTGATTTTGGTGATCAAACGTCTTTTTTATATGATAAAAAGAAAACTCAAGAAAGAGATAGGTTATCATCATCTATGATGAGTTATTGGGCTGAATTTGCTCGATCAGGAAATCCCTCAACATCAAATAACAGTAATCTTCCTAAATGGACAAGCTGGAAAAGTGGAGGCTTAGATTCATTTCGTATAATGATCTTAGATACTTTATCTTCTGGCGGACTTAAGATGGACAAAAGTTATGTACCTATTAGTAATCTAGTTAGTATTTTTGATGAAGATATTAGATCAAATGAAGTTGACGATAAGTGCGAATTTCTAAATATTGCATATTCTTGGGTAGATAACTGGAAAGTAAAAAATAATTCTTGTTTAGGCGATTAATAATATGAAAAAATATGATTGTTTATTTGTCGGCAATGCAATTGTTGATGTTGTAGCAAATGTTTCATTCGAATTTTTAAAAGATCAAAATATTGATGTTGGTTCTTGGAGGCCAACTAAGCTAGATGAAATATCTCAACTTCAAAGTAAAATGAAAGATACCTTAGTGGCTTCTGGCGGGTCAGCTGCAAACTCAGCAGTCGGATTTTCTTTTTTAGGGGGGAAGTCTAGCTTCATTGGTAGAGTGAAAGATGACGAATTTGGGAATCTTTATATAAAGGATTTGGANGANGCTAATGTTGATTTTGTCTCCTCAGCAGTTAAAGAGGGGGATGAAACAGGCAGATGTCTAGTTTATGTAACGCCTGACGCACAACGGTCAATGAGAACTTATCTTGGTGCGGCATCAAATCTTTCACCAGANGAAATTAATGATCAATCTGTTGAAGATTCAGAATTCATTTATATGGAAGGTTATTTGTGGGATGAACCAGTTGCAAAAGAGGCATGTAAAAAAGCATATGATTTATCTCGTAAGTATGAAACGAAGTCTGTATTGAGTCTTTCAGACTCTTTTTGTGTCGATAAGTGGCGCTCTGAAATTAGAGATCTAACAAAAGTAACAGATATTATTTTTGGTAATGAAGAAGAGATTATGTCTTTATATGATACGAACATTCTTTCTGATGCTATATCAGCCGCAGCTAACGAAATAAATTTATGTATTGTTACTCGTGGTGAGAAAGGTTCACTAATAATTTCTTCAGAGGGGGTTGAGGAAACACCAGCTTTTATGTGTGATAAAGTTTTAGATACTACTGGTGCAGGCGACTTATATGCTGCTGGCTTTCTTTATGGTCTTAGCAATAATTTAAGGCTTTATGAGTGTGCTCAACTTGGATCGTTTTGTGCGTCTCAGGTAATTAGTCTTTTGGGGCCAAGGCCTTCTTCTAATTTAGCTGAATTAGCAAAAGATGAAGGTTTATTAGTTTAATTTTTTTGGTATATTTAACTTATGGATATTAAATCATTATTAATTCAGCCCGAGAGAGCTTTACCTGGAAGAGAGAGCTCATTAATAATAAGCGCTAATCATTTTGTTAATGATCAACCAATTACACCTCCTTTTTCAGACCATTTAGAGCTAGCAGATTTTGGTTTAGGTTGCTTTTGGGGAGCTGAGAGGATTTTTTGGTCCCTGGATGGCGTTGATGCAACAGCTGTTGGCTACATGGGTGGATACACACCTAACCCAACTTATGAAGAGGTATGTTCTGGGATGACTGGACATACTGAGGCTGTAAGAGTGATATTTGATTCAAAAAAAATATCATACGAAGAGTTACTTAGAGTTTTTTGGGAGTCTCATAACCCCACACAAGGAATGCGCCAAGGTAATGACCTAGGAACTCAATATAGATCTGCGGTATATACTCATAATGAAACTCAAAGAAAATTAGCATTATCTTCAAAAGATATATATCAGTTAAATCTTAGTGAAAAATCTTTTGGCTTGATCACCACGGAAATAAGCAATGCCGAGAGTTTCTATTACGCAGAGGATTATCATCAACAGTATTTAGCTAAAAATCCTAATGGTTATTGTGGAATAGGTGGTATTGGTATTGATTTTAGACCTTAGTCTTTATGGCGATGAGATTTTAAATCTTTCTCAACATCTTCGTGGTCACCAATAACTACATGGTGTTTACTTTTAATAACTACTCGCTCAAGAAATGGTACAAGAAGAAGTGGTAATAATCCTCCAATAACTATACCAAAAGTCGCTGGTCTCATTGTTGAGTCAAGTAAGGCGGCAATTAAATCTGCTAAGACGTGGGCTATACCTGCACCTATAATCCCTGCAACATATCCATTTGATACTATTTTTAGTAATCTATTAATACTAAAACCAGAGTAATATCCTAGAAGCATAATGCTTACATGTACTATCCCAAAAATAAAGCCTCTGGATAGCTGACTATCTACTCCAAAGATATTTATTATTAAATCATCCACAATTAGTTCCCCTAGGATATTAATTTAGAAATCTTTGTTAAATGAAAAATGAAATTCTCTTTCATCACCAACAAAGTATCTATAGCTTCCAAAAGCGAAGTCTGCTCTTGTGGCATATCTCTCATCGGTTAAGTTGGCAACCTTAAAAGCAAAATTAGATGTTTCGCTTATTGATAACTGAATCCTTAAGTTAAATATATCATGTCCATTATAGAAATGGGCATTCCTGCCATCAATTGGATAGCCTCCAACCTTTATCCATTCAGCTTCAATTTTACCATCATCAGAAAATAAATATGAAATTCTTGTATTAGCAAGTTTTTCTGGCGCGGAATCTATAGTGTTTCCATTTTTAATTCCGTTAGGAGTATGATCAAATTTATACTTATGATCGGCTAGACTTGAAGATCCAGAAATTTCTAAATTTTCTCCTAAGCTTAAAATGTAATTAAGCTCAATTCCTTCATGATCAGTTTTACCATTTTCAACATTAAAACCCTGTGAGTCTCTAAAGAAGAAATTATCTTTTTCCATTTTATAACCAACTATTTCGTATTGAAGGTTATTAATCGACCCTCTGAAGCCTATCTCAAAACTATCAAGCTTTTCTGATTTAGCCCCTCCTGGTATTTGCTTGCTTTGNATTCTATATAAGTCTGTTACCTGAGGAGCTCTATTGCCTCTAGAAAAATTCGCAAAAAGTGCATTTTTATCATTTAGTAAATAAGAGATAGCGGTTTTAATAGAAATATCCGTATAATCATCTGACCTATTTGGAGCAACTTGTATTCTTCCTCTTGTTCCATCTTGGATATTTGTTTTATAATCATATTCAGTATTTTCCGCTCGAATACCTGCAGTTAATATAGTTTTTGGATTAATTTCCCATTCAGTATTTATATAAATTGATAAGATTCTGCTATCAACACTGTAATCATAATGTGCGCCTTTAGGATAGGCCAATCTTGGACCAAATGATACATCAGGAGCATCCTGAAATTCACTCAACTTTCCTTCTGTAAGTTCTATATCACCACCCAAGTATAGATTTAAATTTTTAATTTCTTTTGTGTAGAGAGTCTGTAAACCAATACTTTTNTGACTATTTTTTTCTAANGGTTTTCCTGGAAGGAAATGCATTTTGAAACTCATATCGTTATAACGTATAAAAGGCGTTANACTCAGTGTCGCATCTTTAAGATTTTTTATAATTTTTAGAGCAGATCTTATACTGTAAGTATCTCTGAATGCTTCNGGATCTGGATTAGTTTTGCTAATCTCTNTGTTTTCGTATATTTCAAACCCTTTAACATAACCCATTGTCTCTTGATTAAGATTTGTTCCTGAAAAAGTAAAAATATAGTCAGTTAAATTTTTTGAATGATCTAGTCTAAAAAGAAATTTCTGTTGTCCATAATGAGGTTGATCAGTTTTATCTTCTTCTTTGTCGCCTGAGTTATTATTGCTATTACCATTATCTTCACGCCAATAGAGGCCAAGAAGAAAACCGCCATTTTCAGTTGGAATAGAATAATCTCCATTTATAATAAAGTCGGATTTAGAGAAATGTGTTCCAATACTTCCACTTTTAACATCTGAAGGCTTGGGTGTTATCACATTCATGAGTCCGTGTATTGCATTTGAACCATAAAGAGTTGACCCTGGTCCACGAATAACTTCTGATTTTTCTCCAATTTCAATTATCGATTCCATTAATCCATTTACATTTCCAAATCCTGGCGATCTGAGGGGAATTCCATCCTCAAGAAATAAGAAGCTTCCCGCACCAGCCCCGCCAGAAAGTACTGGAGATCTAATAGATGTAAGATGCTCTTGACCACTTCCTTGACTAATATAAATACCTGGAAGCCTATTTAGAATTTCACTAGGATTGCGAGATCCCAAAAACTTTATTTCTTCAGATCCAATCAATGAAATATTTCCTTGTGTGGTTAAAATTTTACTATCATTTTTTGAGGCAGTAACAACAATCTCATCAATTAAGTTAGCCTCTACATTGAACTGAGATAAAGATATAAAAGTTATAGTAAAAGCAAATATTAAGTATCTTGTTTTAGTGAATTTCATGAATTTCTCGTTAGGATTTTATTATTATTATATTAGGTTATTATTAAATTAAAATCTTGCATAGGTTTTAAGGCCTAGCCTTTTATTACTCTTATTAAATCATGGAAATGAACAAATCCAATAGGAATTTTCTTATTATTTGATACAAAAAGTCCCTGAATCCCCAAATTATTTATTAATTCCAAGGCATCTGAGACTAGTAATTTAGAAGATACCATTCGAGGATTTTTTGTCATAATTGACTCAACTTTATTATTTAAAATGTCTGGACCCATGTGCCTTCTAAGATCCCCATCAGTAATAATTCCTTCTAAAGAGTTATTAGAAATAACACCTATACATCCAAAACCTTTTTCAGAGATTTTAATCAAGGCTTCTGACATAGGGCTACCAATCTCAATGATAGGTAAAGAATCGCCGGAATGCATCACATCTTCAATAATTGCTAAGGCTGCTCCAAGTTGTCCACCTGGATGAAGCGATCTAAAATTATCTTTATTGAATTCTCTAATATTAAGAAGAGATATTGCGATTGCATCACCAATAACGAGTTGCATAGTTGTTGATGTTGTAGGGGCAAGTCCGTTAGGGCAAGCTTCTTCAACCAAGGGTATATTTAGCGCAATATCTGAAGATTTTGCTAAGTGACTTTCTTTATTAGATGAAAGACCTATAAGTTTGATTTTATTTTCTAGCGCATACTTTACTATATTAGCTAACTCTGTTGTTTCTCCAGACCAAGAAATAGCCAAAATAATATCACTCTTCTCTATCATTCCCATATCACCGTGGCTTGCTTCTGTAGGATGAATAAAATATGAAGGGGTTCCAGTAGAAGATAGCGTAGCAGAAATCTTTCTTCCAATGTGACCTGATTTACCTACACCTGTAACCACCACTTTTCCTTTAGAGTTAAAGATAGCCTTTACAGCTTCTTCAAAATTTGAATTAAAGAATTCTTTGAGAAGAGAAAGACCTTCTATTTCATCATTAAGAGCTTTTTGAGCTGATTCAATAATTTCCATTTCACTACCTACTTAGTATTAATTGTATNCCTACCAACTGAATGATATTCAAAATTCAAATTCTCCATATCTTTAAGAGAGAACATATTACGAAAATCAATTATTGNGGGTTTCGCCATAATATCTTTTATTTTTTTTAAATCTAGTTCTTTAAATTCATTCCACTCCGTAAGAATAATTAAANAATCTGAGTTTTTGGCAACAGAGTANGGATCTTCTTTCCATTCTGCTCCATGAAATTCATTAATATTTTCTTTGTTAGCCTCTGGATCATAGATAGAAATATTAATATTATTTTTTAGGAGCTTTGGTATGATAGATAAGCTTGGAGCCTCTCTCATATCATCAGTATTGGCTTTAAATGTAACACCTAGAATGCCAACTTTCTTATTTTCTCCAATTATTTCAAGAATTCTATTGCCTAAATTTAACTTTCGTTTTTCATTTCCATCAATTACAGCCTTNAGAAGATTTTGAGGGGCATTATATTCTTCACCNGATTCTATTAAAGCCCTTGCATCTTTTGGAAAGCATGAGCCACCAAAGCCAGGGCCAGCATTTAGAAAATGGGGTCCTATCCTTTTGTCTAATCCTATTCCATTTGCTATATCTTCTACATTAGCTCCAACTTTTTCACATAAATCTGCAATTTCATTAATAAAAATTATTCTCATGGCTAGCATTGAGTTACTTGCATACTTTNTGAGCTCAGAGGATCTTCTAGAAGTAAAAATAATTGGATGCTCTTTTTCAATCTGCCGTTTATATATTTCTTTAATTGNTTCAATAGCTTTAAGATTTGATGTTCCAACTATTATTCTATCAGGGTTTTCGAAGTCATTAATAGCAGATCCTTCTCTTAAAAATTCAGGGTTTGANACTACCTCAAATTTTTTATCTGGATTTTTTTCAGATATGATTTCTTCTATTCTATCGCAAGTTCCAACAGGTACCGTTGATTTAATTATTATAATACTTTCATCCTGAATAGAATGTGATATTTCTTCTGCGCAAGAGTATATTTGTGATAGATCAGCATTATCACCTTCTAGACTTGTTGGAGTCCCTACTGCAATAAATATNATTTTTGATATATTAAGAGAAGATTCTATATTTGTAGAAAAAGATAAATTTTTTGCCTTTATATTCTTTTTTACAAGACTATCTAATCCTGGTTCATATATCGGAATTTGACCTTTGGATAGAATATTTATTTTACTCTTATCTTTATCAACACAAATTACTTTGTGNCCAGCATCTGATAAACACACCCCTGTTACAAGTCCAACATAACCAGACCCTATNATAGTAATATTCATAAATACTCCTAAAAGAAGTTAATACACAAAATAAAACAATATAGAAATATAGAGTTTATTTTATATATCAGTTAAAAATATTTAATTTTTCTTTAACAACTNTTTCTAAGTAAGGTGAAGGTGTAAAATCATTACCATACTCTTCTTCCATTTTTTTAAGCCATTCAAGAATTTTTTCAAAACCTATTAGGTTTCCNTAAAACATTGGACCGCCCTCATACACAGGCCATCCATATCCATTGATCCAAATTATATCAATATCACTAGCCCTAATCGCCATNCCTTCTTCAAGAATTTTGAACCCTTCATTAATCATTGGATAGAGACATCTCTCTATAATTTCCTCTTTACTAATAGACCGCCTTTTAATTTGTTTTTCTTGGGCAAAGCTTATTATTAATTCCTCAACCTCTGGGTCAGGTGATTTTTTTCTATTTTCATCATAAATATAAAAGCCCTTTCCAGACTTTTGACCNAAGCGATCATTTTCACAAAGCTTTTCTCTTATAGTTTCTCCACGTGAATTTTCTTTATTCCATCCGATATCTAGACCAGCAAGATCTGACATTGCAAAAGGACCCATAGGAAAGCCAAATTCAAAAAGTGCATCATCAATATCCCATGGTAATGCACCTTCTAAAATAAGTTTATTAGCCTCTCTTTGTCTCTGGGCGAGAATCCTATTACCNACAAAACCCGGACATACACCTACAAGAGCAGCAACTTTTCCAATTGATTTAGCCATTGTCATTGAAGTTGCTATAACTTCGTTAGAAGTCTTTTCACCTCTTACTATTTCNAATAGTTTCATAACATTAGCAGGACTAAAAAAATGCAAACCAATAACATTTTCNGGACTATCAGTNGTAGAGGCAATTTCATTTATATCCAATCCAGATGTATTGGTTGCTAAGATGGCACCCTTTTTNGCAANATTATTTAGTTTAGAAAAGATTTCTTTTTTCAAATCCATATTTTCAAAAACTGCTTCAATTATTAAATCTTTTTCCGCCAAAGAGTTAATAGAAACATCTCCATTAATCAGATTCATTCTTTTTTCTACATCATCAATAGAAATTCTTCCTTTGCTAGCAGTATTTTCGTAATTTTTACGAATAATGCCTATGCCTTTATCTAAAATNTCTTGGCTTTGTTCAATTATTGTGACAGGAATACCGGCATTTGCAAAATTCATGGCAATACCACCGCCCATAGTTCCGGCACCGATTATACCAACATCTTTAATTNGTAATTTCTCTGTTTCTNTAGGTATATCCGGTATTTTTGCAACCTGTCTTTGTGAAAAAAAGAAATATCTTTGAGCGGCTGACTGATTCCCAGTTACCAATTTTAAAAATAAATCTCTTTCAACTTTTATTCCTTCATCAAANGGTTTGTTAACAGCAGCCTCAATGCANTGAATATTATATTCGGGAGCTAAGAAGCCCCTTGTTTTTCTAGAAATAGANTTTCTAAAATCATTAAAAAGTTGATNATTCCCNCTTGCTGCAGTAACTTTTTCATCTATATCACGGACTTTTTTTAAGGGCTTATTTTCAGANACTATTTCTTTAGCAAATGAAATTGAATCTTCTAGTAAATGATTTTCAGTAGCTAATTTATCTATTAAACCACTTTTCAAGCATTTATCCGCAGATAAATGTATGCCTGATGTAACCATTTTTAGAGCCTGTTCGACGCCAACAAGTCTAGGAAGTCTTTGAGTGCCACCAGCACCAGGAAGTAATCCTAAGCTAACTTCGGGAAGACCACATTTTGCTGAAGGAACGGCAATACGATAATGACATGTTAAAGCAACCTCTAAACCACCACCAAGAGCGGTTCCATGAATTGCTGCTATAATTGGCTTTGGTGAATTTTCTAATTCTTCTTGCACCTCAAAAAGAGATGGTCCTTTTGGCTCCTTTCCAAACTCAGAAATATCCGCTCCAGCTATAAAAGTTCTACCATCACAAATAAGGACTATCGCATCAACATTACTATTTGCTATAGCTTCTTTTATGCCTTTATCTAAACCCTCACGAACATTAGCTGATAAGGCATTTACAGGTGGAGAATTTAAAGTAAGAATAGCTACATTGTCATTAATATTTAAATTTGTAACTTCATTTATACTGGTCATATTTTTTCCTTTCACGTTGAACAAATAAGTATATTCTAACTAACATTTAAACAAAACTTAATTAAGGAGATTTTATTGTCAGATAATAAAACACCATCCAATGCTCTAGCAAAAGATTCTATAGAATCTATTCAGGCAAGTTTTGAAGAAAAAGGCTATATTTGTAATACTCATATTGCAACAGCTATATTTCTTAGTCAGTCGCTAGGAAAGCCAATATTAGTTGAAGGTCCTCCTGGAGTTGGTAAAACAGAATTAGCTAAAGCCACCTCAGATTGGATGCAAAAACCTTTAATAAGATTACAATGTTATGAGGGACTTGATGAGTCTAAGGCCTTGTATGAATGGAAATATGGTAAACAATTACTTTATACTCAAGTCTTAAAGGACAAGTTAAATAATATTGTTTCAAAGGCTGATACTTTGGAATCATCTATAGATAGCTTGGATAGTTTTGACGATATTTTCTTTTCTGAAAAATTTTTAGAACCAAGGCCTTTGTTAAAGGCTATTAATAGCGAGAAAGGTTCGGTATTGCTTATTGATGAGATAGATAAATCTGATGATGAATTTGAAGCTTTTCTTTTAGAGAGACTGTCTGACTATCAAATCTCCATTCCTGAAATAGGAACTATAAAAGGGAAAGTTAAGCCTATAGTTTTCTTAACATCCAATAACACTAGAGAGATAGGGGATGCATTAAAAAGGAGATGCATTCATCTTTATATACCTTTTCCAGATTCACATTTGGAAGAAAAGATAATCAATTCTCGTGTTCCAAAGATTCATAAAGACTTACAGAGGCAACTAGTAACATTTGTACAAAATTTAAGAAATCTTGATTTAAAAAAGCTTCCATCTGTCTCAGAGACAATTGATTGGGCGAGGGCGCTTGTTTTGTTAAATGTTAAAGTCTTGGAGCCTGAAATAGTTCGTGAGACATTAAACATATTACTGAAGTTTCAATCAGATATTGATACTTCCGATCCTGAAATTGATAGCATTATTGAGATATCTAAAAAGTAGATGGTCGATTTCTTAAGAGATTTTATCCATATTTTAAGATCATCCGATATAAAAATATCTACTGCAGAATCTATTGATGCGATGCGAGTTGTTTCTCTTATAGGTTTAGATGATAAGCCTTTGTTACAAGACTCACTTTCGCAGACATTAGCAAAAAATTTAAGAGAAAAAGAGATATTCGATGAATGTTTTGATAAATTCTTTGAAGAAAATTATATGAATTTTGACGAAGAAACCGATGATAATGATAGTAAAGATAATGATTTAAGTAACCAAGAAGTTTTTGAGGAATTTAATGATTTCAAATCAAATGATTTAGAGGATTTATATAGAAAATCTGACAAAAATACCTTGATGACCTTGATGGCTGTGGCCGCAAGAGAAGTTAATTTATCAGATATTAGGCTTTTTACTCAAACAGGAATGTTTACTCGTAAAATTTTTGATGCCATAGGCCTTGAAAAACTAAATAATGATATTTTTTTAGCGTCGCGCTCAGGAGATGCAAGCAGAGAAGAAGAGCTAAAAGAGATCAGAGAGCGCCTTCGTTTGGAAATTAGAGACTATGTTGAAAACCAAGTTAAGATGAGAACAACTAACTCTGGAAGACAATTAAGAGAAGACTCCTTATCAAAGATACGTTTAACTCAAGCAGACAGATCAGATTATTCTTTGATGTCAAAAATAATTAAAAGAATGGCAAAAAGATTAATATCGGTTCACTCAAGAAGAAAAAGAAAATCACGAAGAGGGCTTTTAGATGTAAGATCAACGATAAGAGCTAATCAAGAGTATGATGGTATTTTATTTGAGACTATTTGGAAAAAAACAAAAGTCGATAGACCTAAAATTGTAGCACTTTGTGATGTATCGGGATCAGTTGCAAATGTTTCAAGATTTTTTCTTATGTTCTTACATAGTCTTACAGACGTTCTGCCGCATGTTCGTACTTTTGCTTTCTCTAATAAGGCTGGAGAAGTTACAGATCTTTTTGAGTCCAAGGATATAGAAGTTGCAGCAACTGAAACTCTATTAATTAATGGAG
>PAGD01000034.1 GCA_002704345.1 Rhodobiaceae bacterium
TCATCACCAGATTCGCATGTAGAGCAAGATCCGCAACCAATCCAAGGGTAAGCAACTACACTTGATCCTATTTCTATATCATTAACATCTGAACCGACACTAACAACTTCACCTTCAATTTCATGGCCAAGGACATGGGGTAAATTAAGTGCAGCTCCAACAGGTAATTGATTTCCTCCCCCTAGATCAAAAAAACCATCATGTAAGTGAACGTCAGAATGACAAACCCCACTATGTGTTATTTTCAATAATACCTCTTTTCCTTTAGGGGTAGGTGTTTCTAATTCTATGGTTTTTAATGGTTTACCAAACTCTACAATTGCTTCACTTTTCATTACTCTCTCCCAACTTTATTTATTATTATTAGAATCTAATGCGTCTTCAGAATAAGCCACTATAGTGGAAACTGTGCTATCACCGGTTACATTAACGACTGTTCTTACCATATCAAGCAGTCTATCAACTCCTAAAATAAGAGCAATACCTTCTGTTGGAAGGCCAACTTGAGCCAAGACCATCGCTAACATAATTAAACCAACACCTGGAACTCCAGCAGTACCAATTGAAGCCATTGTTGCAGTAAGTATAACCATCAGATAATCAAGGGTAGTTAAATCTATATTATATGCATTAGCAATAAAGATTGTTGCAACACCCTGCATAATTGCAGTTCCGTCCATATTAATAGTTGCTCCCAATGGTATAGTAAAAGAGGCTATTTTAGGATTAACGCCAATATCTTGAGTAACGGTTTTTAATGTTACTGGCATTGTTGCATTTGAAGATGACGTTGAAAAAGCAAACAACATTACAGGTCTTAATTTATTGTAAAAATTTAAAGGTTTAATTTTAGTAAAAAAATACAATAAAGATGGGTAAACTACAAAGCCATGGACAAGAAGTACAAAAATAACAAGTAAGAAATATTGAAATAAATTCCCAATAACTCCTACACCCTGGATAGCAAATAAGTTAGCCATTAAGCAAAAAACACCAAATGGTGCCAAATTAATCAAAATAAATACCATTTTCATTACAACATTTGTAACGCTTTCCATTATTTTTATTAATTGAGAATTTGTATCTTTAATTGACCTTAAGGCTACACCAAAAAATATAGAAAAAATGATAATTTGAAGCATTTTACCTTCTGCCATTGCAGCTATTGGATTTGTAGGAAAAATATCAATAATCACAGATTTAAAACCGGGAGGTGAGGGCGCTACATATTCAATTGACGTTGTTAGGTTTAAACCAACCCCTGGTGAAAAAATAATTGCAGCCAATAAACCTAATGAAATTGCTACTGCAGTAGTTAATAAATAAAGGGAAATTGTTTTAAATGCTATTAATGAGAGCTTCTTATCTTTATCAAATGAAGCAACGCCTGTTGAAAGAGAGAAAAAAACGAGAGGAACTACCATTAGTTTTAATGATGAAATAAAAATTGATCCTATAATATCAAACAATCCTCCAACAAAATAAGTGCTAATAAAATCATAATTATTTAACGAAAGAATATTTATAAAAAGGCCAGTTAAAAAACCTAAAATCATTCCAGTGATTATTTTTAAAGTTAAAGACATATTTTAAACTATAACAAATTTTTTTAATTAAAAATAGAATGTTAAATATTGCTGTTTTTAGAGAATCATTAAGTAATTATAAAAAATTTTATAAAGGTGAAAAAATGGATGATTTAAATAGGTCTGCTTTTTATGCAGGAGTGCTAGTAATAATGGCTGTAGCTTTAGCCCTAAATACAGCATTCAGAAGAACGGAAACAAAAAATGCTTTTGGTGTTGATGATGATATCCTTCTAAAAAGATCAAGAGCTTTTGGTAATCTTGTTGAACATGCCCCTTTAATGATAATTCTTTTAATTCTTATGGAATATGGAGGTAGTGAATTTCTTGTTCATATTTTTGGAATAGGTTTTATTCTAAGTCGTATAGCTCATGCATATGGTTTAATTTCTGAAGAAGGATTGGGGCCTGATAATATTCCAAGAATGTTTGGAGCTTTGGGTTCTTGGAGCATAATGATATTAGCTTCTTTAGTTTGTATTTTTTAACAAATAATTGACCGACTCATTATTTCAGGGTTAATTTAATTGAACTATTTGTTTTGGAGGTCATTTATGTCTTTGTCTCGTAATTTATTATTTTGTTTTTCAGTTATTTTCTTAGCTTCATGTGCTCAGCTTGAATCAATTACTGGTTCTGGAGGATCATCTGTAACTAGCGCTGATGTCTCTGCTGATCAAGCTCCTACGCAAGAAGATGTTTTAAATCAATTTAGCGATGTCGCATTTCCTCCTGAAACATATCTTGACTTAACCAAGTCTGTAGTAGTCGGAAGTGATGAAAATTGGTTTGGTCAAATTTATTTNAATTCTGGTTTAGATGCTAATTCTGTTTTTAATTATTTTAAAGAACATATGCCNGATACAGGATGGTTTTTAATTATGGAACAGCAAGGTAATCAAATATTTTTAGTTTATGAAAAAGATTTAAGAACTGCNATTATTAGTATAAGTAGAAAAAGATCTGGTGCTGAAACTATATTAGCCGTCGCCCCAAGAGCTCAGTAAGTTATTTAATGATAATTACTATCTGATCTTCGTTTANAGTATCACCTTCTTCTACAAGTATGCTTTCAACTATACCTGTTATATCTGATATTATCGGTATTTCCATCTTCATAGATTCAAGTATTATTACCTCTTGACCTTCGTTAATTTTATCGCCAATTTCAACACTTATTTTCCATACAATAGCTTGTATCTGAGATTTTATATTCATAATATCACCCTAAAGGAATAGGGGAGGGAACTGAAGAAATTAATTTTTTAGTATAATTATCTCTTGGATTATTAAATAAATCTTTGGTCTCTCGATTTTCTACAATTAAACCATGCTTTAAAACTATAACTCTGTCACATATCGACCTTATAACTGATAAATCATGGCTAACAAAAACAAGAGAAAGTTTATATTTATTCTTAAGGGAGTTAAGAAGGTCTAAAATTTGTGCCTGAATTGATAAATCTAGAGCAGAAACAGGTTCGTCGCATATCAATACTGATGGTTTATTAATTAAGGCCCTAGCTATCCCAACCCTTTGACATTGACCACCTGATAACTCATGGGGATACCTATTAAATAAATCATTTGTGAGACCAACATCTTTCATAATTTGAAAAATTCTTTCTTCCTTTTCCTTTCTTGAGAGTTGTTTATTAAAAATATCAAGAGGTTCTCTAATTATACTTCCTATTGTCATTCTTGGATCTAAACTCCCATAGGGATCCTGGAAGATTATTTGAACTTTTTTTCTAAAATCCTTCATTTCTTTTTTTGAATAATTATCTAAATCTTCACCAAACCAAGAAATTTTTCCTGATGTTTTGATAATAAGATTTAAAATAAGACGGCAAATACTGGATTTACCAGACCCTGACTCACCAACNATTCCAAGAGTTTCTCCAGAAANTAACTTAAAAGAAACACCATCAACAGCCTTAANAATATNACTAGTTTTAAATAAACCAGCGGAGTCANAATAATGTAANTTTAAGTTATCTATTANAAGTATTTCTTTATTTTTAATNTTCATTTATCNACCCTCTAACCATGGCGGAATACAAGAGAGTANGTGCTTAGTATATTCATCTTTAGGGTCTGTTAAAACATCATATGTTAGACCATTTTCAACAATCTTACCGTCTTTCATAACTATAACTCTATCTGAAGTTTCAGCAATAACGCCAATATTATGAGAAATTAAAACAATACTAATATCCATATCATTACGTAAATCATTGAAAATGTTTAATATTTCTGATTGAGTTGTAACATCAAGTGCCGTAGTGGGCTCATCAGCAATTATTAGCTCTGGGCTACACATTAATGATATAGCTATCATAATTCTTTGCTTCATGCCGCCTGATAGCTCATGAGGATATGAATTAACAAGATTTCTTGACTTTGGTAGCTTAACTATTTCCAAAACATCTGATGCTCTTTTTAAAGCTTCACTCTTGGATAAATTATCATGAAAGGTAGCTATTTCAGATAATTGTTCTCCAATTTTCATATGAGGTGTTAGACTGGTCATAGGATCTTGAAAAATAAAACCAATAGATTTACCCAAAAATTCTCTTTTTTTATTTTCAGATGCTGAAATTAGATCAAAACCTTTGAAGATTGCAGAACCATTACAATAACCGTTACTTGATAAAAGCCCGGTAATAGAAAAAAATGTTTGAGTTTTCCCAGACCCAGACTCGCCAACTATACCTAAACATTCGCCTTTATTAATAAAAAGGTTGGCATTTTTAACAGCTTGTATCCTACCGTCTGTAGTATCAAAATAAACATTTAAATTATTAACATCTAGTAACAAGTCTTTGTTTTTAATATTCTTTTGGATCGATTGCATCTCTAAGACCATCTCCTATAAAATTCAATGAAGCCAATGTAATAACCATAAATGAGCCTGGAAAAATTAATAGCCACCAAGCAGTTTCCATCTCCCTTGATCCTTCTGAAATTAAAACACCCCATGATGTAAGCGGCTCTTGAACTCCAAGACCTAAAAAAGATAAAAAACTTTCTAAAATAATAACAGATGGAACCATAAGTGTTATGTAGACTATGATTGGTCCAGCTAAATTTGGAATTATATGCTTTATAATAATTAATGAATTTGATTGACCAAGAGCTTTACTTGTTTCAATAAATTCTTTTTCTTTCAGTGATATAGTTTGACCTCTGACAATTCTTGCCATTGTTAACCATTCAACTGCTCCAATAGCAATAAAAAGAAAATAAATATTCCTTCCAAAAACAACCATTAGAATTATAACAAATATCAGATAGGGCATGGCATATAAAATTTCAACAATACGCATCATAAAAATATCTAATTTGCCTCCAAAAAAGCCAGCAATGGTTCCATAAATAACACCTATAAAAACACTTACAAATGTTGCTATTAAGCCAATAGATAAGCTTAGCCTTCCGCCATGAAGAATTCTCACAAGAAGATCTCTGCCATTGCCATCTGTTCCTAGATAATGACCCGTTTTAAAGCTTGGAGGCTGGTAAATTGACCCCCAGTCAGTATCACTAAAGTCATATTGAAGGAAAAAAGGTCCAAAAATAGAAACGGTTGCTATAATTATTAATGTAATCAAAGATATAACGGCTGCTTTATTTAGAAATAGTCTTCTTCTTGCATCTACCCATAAAGACCTGCCTTTAATAATTGTTAGCTCCTCTATAGCTTCTATATTACGTTGTTTATTTATCATAAAACCTAAACCTTTACCCTTGGATCTAGATAAGCTCTTAGAATATCAGTTATAAGAATTAAAATAATTAAAAGGGATGCATATAAAATCATTACACCACTTACTAATGTATAATCTCGCTGAAGAGCGCCAACAACAAAATATCTTCCGATACCTGGTAAACCAAAAATTTGCTCCACAATTATTGAACCTGTCATTAAACCTGCTGAAGCAGGGGCCAGATACTCAATAATTGGCAATATAGAGGCTCTAATTACATGTTTTCTAATGATATATGATGATTTAAGACCTTTGGATTTTGCTGTTCTTATAAAATTAGAGTTAAGGACTTCAATAGTGCTTGCTCTCATCATTCTAGATATAACAGCAATTTGAGGCAAAGATAACGCTATAATTGGAAGAATTAAATTTAATACATTGCCTCCGTTCCATCCCGATGTAGGCAGAAGGCCTAAATAAAGGCCGAAAAACAATGATAAAATTGGCGCCATAACAAAGCTTGGAACACATATACCAACAAGAGAAACTCCCATTATGGTATAATCAAAATATGTATTCTTCTTAATTGCTGCAATTATTCCTAAAATAGAACCCAAAAATAATGATATAATAATAGATGACAAACCTAATGTAGCGCTTACAGGCAAACCACTTATAATTAGTTCTTTAACTGTAAAGTCCTTATATTTAAAAGAGGGGCCAAAATCACCAACACTTAAATTCTTAATATAAATAAAAAATTGTTCGTAGATAGGTTTATTTAGGTTATATGCTTCTTGAATATTTCTCTCAATCTCTGGAGGTAATGCTCTCTCATTTGTAAATGGTCCGCCTGGTGCAATTCTCATCATAATAAAGCCGAAAGCAATTATTATCAAAAGAGTGGGGATAGCTATAATTAATCTTTTTGTAATAAATTTAATCATATTTATGCGCATAATATATATTATGTATAAGTAATAAAGTTGATTTTATAATAATATCTCAAAGTTAAGGTTATCATAAGCAGGCTGAATGTTATTGGGCAATAAATTTTTTAATTTATTGTAATCAAGGTCTATATGAAGATTAGTTAATATTCCTTTATCGGTATTGAGATCTTTGATCCAACCAAGAGTTTTGTTTAAATGAGCGTGAGTTGGATGAGGATCGTGTCTTAATGCGTCTACAATCCAATAGTCTAAATTTTTCAGTAACGGAAAAGATTCATCATAAAAATCAACAACATCACTTGAATAAGCAATATTATTAAATTTAAAACCTAATGAATCAATTTTTCCATGTTTCTGGAGGAATGGCATAAACTCAATTTCTCCACCTGGACCATTAATTGTAAAGGTTTCAAAGGGTTTAATTGTATTTTTTTCTAAAATTGCTGGATAAACTTTATCTTCGAAAGTATTAAAACAATAGCTAAATCTAGGTATCAATCTTGATGCTGTCTGTTCATCTAAGTAAACCTGAACCCTTTTACGTTTTCTTAAGGCGAAGACCCTTAAATCATCTATTCCTCCACATTGATCTGCATGGTCATGAGTATATAAAACAGCATCCATACTATTTACATTTGCTTTTAAGAGTTGATTACGAATATCTGGCGATGTGTCAATAAGGACTGTTGTAACTTCGTTTTCAACATTAAATTTTTGAACCAGTAAAGAGCAGCGTGAGCGAAGGTTTTTAATTTCATTTGGATCGCAGTCACCCCAATCACCATCAATTCTAGGAACTCCACCCGAAGATCCACATCCTAAAATAGTAACCAAAAGTTTTTCTACCATAATTATATTACAACCTATTGGCTTTGTTGAATATTTTGAAAAAATTATCAGTTGTCATAGCAAAAAAATCGTTTTCATCTTTTTCATAAAAATCAGCTAAATATTTTGCTGTATGGAGAACATGAGATGGCTCATTTCTTTTACCTCGCATAGGTTCNGGCGATAAATAAGGTGAGTCTGTTTCGACAATTATTCTATCTAAAGGAATTTTTTTTATGGTTTCTCTCAATTCAGATGCATTTTTGAATGTAACAATACCAGATAAAGATATGTAAAAACCAAGATCAATAACTCTTTTTGCTAAATCCTCTCCGGCTGTAAAACAATGAATTATACCAGGAAAAGAGCCATTTTTGTATTCCGATTCAAGTATTTCACAGGTTTTTTCATCTGCATCTCTTGTATGAATAATCAGTGGAAGTTGCGTCTCTCTTGAGACGTTTATATGTTTAATAAAGCTATCAATTTGATCTTCTTTTAAAGAATTTTCATAGTAAAAATCAAGACCGGTCTCGCCTATTCCAATAACATTTGGATTAGAGGCCATTTCAATTAAGTAGTCTTCTTTTAAATTATTCTGGATTTTTGCTGAATGAGGATGAACACCAACTGTGCAGTAAATATTCTGATAGNTTTCAGAAATTTTAATAATTCTATCAATTTCTTCTAATTCAGTTGAAATTGATACCATAATACGAACATTAGAGTCTTTTGCCCTCTGAATGACAGAATCAAANTCTTCTTCAAAATCTTTGAAGTTTAAATGACAATGACTATCTACTAAATATGATGATTCTATTTCCATTATAGACAGTTATGCCTTTAGATTTTAGAATAAGCAAGTTCTTGCTCTATATAAAAAGGATTAATTATTTATGATAAAAATTAAAGTTGTTTCAGATACTATTTGTCCGTGGTGCTATATTGGAAAAANGAACTTTGATAAAGCATTAAGTCTTGTTCCAGATGTAGACGTAAAGTTTATATATTCAACATTTCAATTAAACCCAGATTTTCCAAAAGAAGGTGTTAATAGAAGAGAATATATATCAAGAAAATTTAATAATGATCATTATAGCAGTATGAAAGAAAGAATTAAAAGTGAAGCACTAAAATCAGGAATATCAATTATAAACAGTAATTTANATATAATTCCTAATACATTTAATAGCCATCGTTTAATCTATTGGTCAAAAGAAGAAAATTGTCACTTAGAAACTGTTGAGATGATTTTTAAGTCTTACTTCGAAGAGTCAAAAGATATTGGAGATATTAATGTTTTACTAGATATTGCAAAGAAAGTTGGCATGGATGACAAAAAAATAAGAAATAAATTCGAAAATGATGATGACAGTTCTACTATTATTAACGAGGAGCAAAGTAATAGAGAAAATGGTGTAATGGGAGTTCCCNCTTATATAATTGATGATGGAATCACTCTAACTGGGTCACAACCAGTTGATTCAATTGTTAAACTATTACGGCATTTAAATAAAAATTAAGATTTCATTGATATAATATCTTTTAAATCTAGTACTGTAGACTTAATATTATCTATTATAGAAGTCTCTTTTTTCTTAAATTTAACGAATATTCTCTCATCTGGGCGAATACTAAAATTATCTTTATGATAAGTAATATATGAGATTAAATCCTCAGGATTTGAAAATTTATTGTTTCTAAATTTTATTGAGTATCCTTTTTCTCCGCAATCAATTTTTTCAATATTAACAGTCTTACAAAGAGCTTTTAATTCTATTGTGTCTATTAATGTTTCAACTTCACTAGGTAATTTACCAAATCTATCAATTAATTCTGCAGCTATTTGATTTGTTTCATTTTCATCAGTAATTAGAGATAGCCGTTTATAAATTTCCATTCGTGAGGTTAAATCAGGGATATAATCATCAGGTATTAATACAGCCAATGGGAGAGAAATCTTTGGTGACCATTGTTTATCAGAGTTTTGGATACTATTATTTCTTAAATCCTCAATAGTTTCCTCAAGCATATTCTGATATAGCTCTATTCCAACTTCCTTAATTTGACCTGATTGCTCTTCCCCTAAAAGATTACCTGATCCTCTAATTTCAAGATCATAGCTGGCAAGATTAAAGCCAGCACCTAGAGAATCAAGGGATTGAAGTACCTCTAGTCTTTTTTTAGCTTTTTCACCTAAGATTTTTTTATCTTTATAAGTCAAATAGGCATAAGCCTTAACTTTTGAACGCCCTACTCTTCCACGAATTTGATAAAGTTGAGATAATCCAAAGATATCCGCTCTATGAACAATAAGAGTATTTGCATTAGGAATATCCAAACCTGACTCAATTATTGTCGTAGATAGAAGAACATCATAATTACCAGAGTAAAAATCATTAATCCTATCTTCAATTTGTTTAGACGGCATTTGACCATGAACTGTTATAAAATTAACTTCTGGAATAGTATCTCTTATAAAAGCCTCTATATCATCAATATCAGCAATCCTAGGGACAACATAAAAGGTTTGACCACCTCTATGTCTTTCTCGAAGTATAGACTCTCTTATTACTAATGGATCATTAGGAAAAACATATGTTTCAATCGCCCTTCTATCTACAGGAGGTGAAGCAATGATGGATAAATCTCTAACACCAGTCATTGCTAGCTGAAGTGTTCTAGGAATTGGTGTCGCGGTTAAAGTTAATATATGTATATTACTTTTTAATTTTTTAATTTTTTCTTTATGCTTAACACCAAAGTGCTGTTCTTCATCAATAATTAGTAAACCAAGATCATTAAATTCTATTTTATCCCCCAATAACGAATGCGTACCAATAACAATATCTGATGAACCTGAATTAATTTTTTTTATCACGTCATCTTTTTTAGAAGTTAATCGTGATAATTCGCTTATATTAACAGGAAAGCCTCTAAACCTACTTTTAAAAGTTTCATAATGCTGCCTAGCAAGAAGAGTTGTTGGTGCAAGAATAGCTACTTGCTTTCCAGACATAGCCGTCAAGAAGGATGCTCTTAATGCAACCTCTGTTTTTCCAAAGCCAACATCTCCGCATATAAGCCTATCCATTGGTTGGCCTTTTTCTAAGTCATTGATAACTGAATGAATTGCATTAAATTGATCGTTAGTTTCTTCAAAAGGAAATCTAGAACAAAATTCTTCATAAAAATCTTCAGGTACATTTATAATTTCAGCAGAGGATATCTGACGTTTAGCTGCAACAGCCATTAATTCTTCAGCCAAAAATTTAATACGTTTTTTAAGTTTTTCTTTTCTTGATCCCCATGAAATACCGCCAAGTTTATCGAGTGACTCTTCCGATATATCTGATCCATACCGAGATAGAACATCAATATTTTCTACTGGAAGATATAATTTATCATCATTTGCATATTTTAATAATAGACATTCATGTTTTGCATTATTTATATCTAGGGTAACTAAACTTTGAAATTTACCAATACCATGTTCGATATGAACAACAGCATCTCCTGGCATAATACTTGAAACTTCTCTCAAGAAATTTTCAGCTTTCCTAATAACTCTTGGCCTATAAAATTTTTCACCAAAAATATCTTGTTCCGAAATAAACGCATATTTTTCTATTAGAAAGCCTGAGTTTAAATTCAAAATAATCGTATATACTGAAGAATTAAGATTACTTGAATCAAACTCATCTTGTTTAAGTAAAGTAGTATTGATATTATAATTACTTAATATTTTTTTTATCCTATCCTCTGAGCCACTACTAGAGCATGCAATAATTATTACTTTATTATCCGAGAGGTAATTCTCTATATCGTTCTTTAAACTTTGATAGCTATCGGAGTTGAATTTCTTGCTTTCTTTTCCAAAATATTTGTTTGATATTTTTCCATTAAAATTAATTCCAGATGGTTTTTTAAATGGGCTAATTTCTAAAGTATGATTTTTAGATAAGTTTTCTAAAAAGGTTTCTTTATCTTGATATAATTGATTTGGTTTAAGTGAAAAATACTTATTTTCTGTCTTTGACAACTTATTATTATCGTATTCATTTCTAGAAACATAATGATCATTAACAGTATCTAAAAAATTTTTTAAAGAGTCTTTGTATGATGAATCCAATATAATAATTGGATTTTTTAGATAATCAAAAATAGTATCAGTTTGATTATAAAAAAATGGTATCCAATGCTCCATTCCCGGATAAGTAATTCCCTCTGAAATATTATCATAAAGTTTAACTTTTTCTTTTTGAGCTCCAAAGGTTTGATTGAAGTTTTTTCTAAAATTTTCAATAGTTGAATCGTTTAAGGAGACTTCTGCAGATGGAAAAATTTTAATATCCTTAATCACACCAACTGATCTTTGAGAGATTAAATCAAAACTCTTTATTGATTCGATTGTACTCCCAAAAAGATCTAGCCTAATGGGAAGGTTTAGAGGAGAATAAAAATCAATAATACCTCCTCGTATTGAAAATTCTCCAAACTCTCTAACAGTTCCAACCTTTGAGTAACCATTATTAATAAAAAATAATAAGAGTTCATCAACATTAATTACCTGTCCAGGTTTTAAATTTATTGATTTATTTTTAATCTCGTCAATAGGTAGAGTTCTCTGACAAGCAGATTGAATTGTTGATAAAACAATTTTTCTATCTCTCTTATTGTTCGCTAAGGTTGAAAGGGTCTCTAAACGATTTGATGTGATTGTTTTATTTGGTGAAATTCTATCGTAAGGAACACAGTCCCATTGAGGAAAAAATAAAGTATTACTTTTTAAGAAAAACTCCATAGTGTCTTTGATTTGTTGAAAACGCTTTAAATCTCTAGTAATTATAAGAAAGTCTCTATCTAAATTCGAAAATAAATTTTCAAAAATAAGAGATTCAGATCCTTCTGGAATTTCATTTAATTCTTTAACATTAATAAAATCATTCAAAGACTCTTTTTGAATTATTTCATTTAGGTAAGTCAATAATTAAATCCCTATGATATTTTTTGGGATATTATTTTTTTAAAAAGACTTTCGAATTCTTTTGGGAACGAATCATCTTCAGTCATAATCCATTTATAAAGGTCTGGGTCAGATAGATTGAGGAACTCTTGGAATTTATTTAGATCTTCAAGATCCATATCACTAACGTTATTATTAGCAAATTCGCCTAAAATAAGATCCATTTCTTTTGTACCTCTATGCCAAGAACGAAATAAAATTTTTTTTCTAATATTTTCTATGTCATTTATCATAATTTGTACTTTAATAGAGCAATGAGGCCAAAGATTCTAGAGCAATTATTTAAACCTATTGAAACAACAAGAGGTATTGGCCCTCGTTTAAAAATAAGACTTAAGTATTTAATAGGAGAAAATATAGTAGATCTATTATGGCACCTGCCAAATAACATTATAGATCGAAGCTATAATCCAACTATATCTAGGGCAGAAAAAGATAGAATAGTGACTATTAAAGTTACTGTTTTAAAGCACTTTCCTTCTAGAAGAAGAGGATTGCCTTATAGGGTCACCGTTATAGATGAAACAGGCGAAATAGATCTCGTTTGGTTTAATGGTAGAAAGCAATATCTTGAAGACCTTCTGCCTATAGGCGGAACTCTTATTGTAAGTGGGAAATTAGAATTTTATAAAAAGAAAAAACAAATTATCCACCCACAACACATTGTTAGTGATGAAAAAAGTCATAATTTACCAAATATTGAAGCAGTTTATGGTTTAACACAAGGTCTCACAAATAAAGTTATATCAAATCATATAAAGAGAGCTATTGATATAGTTCCTGATTTTCCAGAATGGCAAGATAAAGAATTTTTTAAAAAAATGAAATGGCCATCTTTCTTAGAATCAATAAAAAATGCTCATAACCCTAAGCATGAAGATGATTTAGATCATCAAAATATCTCGAAACAAAGATTAGCTTATGATGAGTTATTGGCAAATCAACTATCTTTAGGGTTACTTGCAAAAAATTTTGAGGCACCAACAGGTCAAAGTATCAAGAAAAGTATAAAACTAATGGATTCATTATATGAAAATATTCCTTTTGAATTAACTAACTCTCAAAAAGTAGCTATTAAAGAAATTTCAGAAGATCTTGAAAAACCAACCAGAATGATAAGGCTTTTACAGGGCGATGTTGGTTCAGGAAAGACGATTGTGGCCCTTGCAGCAATATTTCAAGTATCAGGTAACGATAAACAATCGGCAATGATGGCTCCTACAGAGTTACTAGCAAGACAACATTATGAAAGTTTAAAAGATTTATGTTTTAAATCTAATATTAATATCGAAATCCTTACAGGGAAAACTAAACGCCTTGAAAGAGAAAGGATTTTAGATGATCTTAAAAAGGGAAAAATTAGTATAGTCATAGGTACGCATGCCCTTTTTCAGGAAAAAGTTATTTTTAATAATTTAGGTTTGGTAATTATTGATGAGCAACATAGATTTGGTGTTCATCAAAGGCTTTCATTAACATCAAAAAATTCTTTAAGCCCTCCAGATATTGTTATTATGAGTGCTACTCCTATACCAAGAACTCTAGAGCTAACAGCCTATGGATCAATGCAAGTATCTCGGTTACTTGATAAGCCAATGGGGAGAAAACCAATTAAAACAATCGCAAAACCATTATCTAAGGTTAATGAGGCAATGCTATCTCTTGAAAGATTAATAAATAAAGGCGAAAAAGCTTATTGGGTATGCCCATTAATAGAAGAATCAGAAAAAATTGATCTTGCTGCTGCAGTTGATCGTTATAACTCTCTTAAGATTATATACAAAGATAAAGTTGCGTTGGTTCACGGTAAAATGTCTGTTGAAGAACGAGAAGAGACAATGAGGGACTTCAAATATGGAAATAAAAGTATTTTAGTTGCAACTACAGTTATTGAGGTTGGAATTGATGTACCGGATGCTACTTTTATAATAATAGAGCATTCAGAGAGATTTGGCCTATCACAACTTCATCAATTACGCGGAAGAGTTGGCAGAAGNGATAAACTTTCCAGTTGCCTTTTGTTATATAAATCCCCTCTTGGTGAAAATGCAAAAAAACGCATTGAGACTTTAAGGCAGACAGATGACGGATTTGTNATAGCNGAAGAAGATTTAATACTTAGAGGGGCTGGAGAAGTTCTTGGCACACGGCAATCGGGNCTTCCTTATTTTAAAATTGCAAACTTAAATACTGATAGAGANCTATTAGAAATTGCAAGAAATGATGCAAATTATATTATAGAAANCAANATATTGAANAAAACTGATAGAGGTGAAAATTTAAAAGTCCTTCTACATCTTTTTAATAAAGAAGATGCCTTNAAGTATCTTGATGCTGGTTAAGATTTTTTCTCAGGCATAACCAATCCAGCTGATATAATTAATTTAGCAGCACTTTCCACTGACATATCTAGCTCAATGACCTCTTCNTTTGNAACAAATAATAAAAAACCTGAAGTTGGATTTGGTGTAGTAGGAAGAAATACACATAACAGTTCCTTATCATGATTAGCCTTTATTTCGCCCTTAGCCTCAGTTGTTACAAAAGCAATTGCCCAACAATCTTTTCTTGGGTATTCAAGCATTACAACACGCTGGAAATTATTATCTGATTTTGAGGCAATTGTTTGAAAAATTTGTTTTAAGGCACCATAAATATTTCTAATAATTGGCAATCTATCTACAAGTCTCTCNCCATANTTAATGANGGCATTACCGAAGAAATTTGAAGTTAACGCACCCAGCAATGTTAATATAATAAATGCTGAAATAATTCCAAAACCAGGAATGCTAAAAGGTAAACTACCAAAACTATCAGGAGCAAAAGGTGAAAACCAGCCGTCAACAGACTGAATAAACCATATGGCNACCCAACCAGTAACGGTAATTGGAGCGGCAACAACAATACCAGTTAAAAAATAAGTCCTTATTTTACTAAAAAGACTTGGTTTTAATTTTACTTTTGTTTCTTTAGTATTTGTCATAATTAGTTTGTATCATAAAATAGCTATATAAAAAACTATTANTAAATAGATTAAAATGATCGATATAAAAAACAAAATAAAAGANTATTTAGTCAAAAAGAATAATAAATTTAATTCAATTTTTGAAATAAATAAGATGTCCGGTGGGTCNAGTAATGAAATTTGGATNATTAAATATTTAGAAAATAATNTTGAAAATAAAATTGTTCTCAGAAGACATCATTCAAGTATTTCTGAAAAAGAAAATTTATACCCCCCTCTTCCATTAACAATAGAGTCTGATGTTATGGTTCAGGCTTATAACCAAAAAATACCAGTCCCTAGAATTATTTATAATATTGATAAAAAACATGCTCTTGGCGAAGGCTTCTTTATGGAGTTTATTGACGGAATTACGCTTGGTAATAAAATTGTCGAAAACTCATCAATAAAATTATTAAAGCCTAATCTAGCAGCTCAGTGTGGTAAAATTTTAGCAAAAATACATTCTATTACCNTTCAAAATATGAAGAATTTAAATACTTCAACAGGAATAGATGAAATAAAAAAATATAAAGATATCTATCAAGATTATTCATTCAATATACCTGTTTTTAACTTAAGCTTTAAGTGGCTAGAAAAAAATATACCGCCCGTCACGAATAAATGTTTAGTTCATGGTGATTATAGAAATGGTAATATTGNTATTTCCCCATCAAAAGGAATAAAATCAATACTCGATTGGGAATTACTTCANTTAGGCGACCGTCACGAGGACTTGGCTTGGATTTGTGTTAATAGCTGGAGATTTGGCAACATTAAGCTACCTGTTGGTGGATTTGGCTTAAGAAATGATTTTTATAAGGCTTATGAGCAATCATCTGGAGAAAAGTTAAATAAAGAATCTTTAAAATTTTGGGAAATTTTAGGAACTNTGAAATGGGGNATAATGTGTTTAAAAATGTACGATGCTTATAAATCGGGATATGACAGAAGCGTTGATAGAGCTGCTATTGGAAGAAGAAGNTCTGAAACTGAAATAGATTTACTAAGATTACTTAATAATGAGGACAGATATGAATAATCCACCATCAAAAGAGGAATTAATTACGTCGATAATAGAATTTATTGAAAATGATNTAATTGATGAATTAATTGGTCAAAAGAGATTTCACGCCCATGTTGCAAAAAATTCATTACAAATAGTGTTAAGGCAACTAAAGGTAGAAGAAAAAAATAATCANTCTGAAAAAAGTAGGCTAAAAGAAATTCTTAAGATTGATAAAGATCTCAATGAGATGAATAAAATTCTTTGTCAAAAAATAGACAATGAANAAATAGATATCAATAACAATGATTTAATTGATCATTTATTTAAAACTACAATGGAAAAGTTAAGCATAGATCAACCAAATTATTCAGCATATTTGGATGAAAAAACTAATTAAGCATCCAGAGCGCCAATTATGGCTATTGAACATACATTATTCGCTGGTTGACCGCCTAAATTATGGGTAAGGCCAATAGATGGATTGCTCAGTTGTCTTGCACCAGCTTTACCTTGTAACTGAAGATACATTTCATAAAGCATTCTCAATCCTGAGGCGCCAATAGGATGACCAAAACATTTTAAACCNCCATCNATCTGACAAGGAACCTTNCCATCAGCATCATAGAAACCATCCATAACATCTTTNACTGCATTNCCTTCATCNGAGATAAANAAATCTTCCATAGTGACTAATTCTGTTACNGANAAGCANTCATGAACCTCCATCATTGATACTTGCTCTCTNGGCTTTGTAATACCAGCTTCNGCNTAAGCTTTTTTTGCTGCAACTCTTACAGTATGGAAGTATGAGCCATCCCAACTATTATGTTGATTTTCAAGACCATTAGAGACAGCTAACTGAAGAGCTTTAACTGATATCAAGTTATCTTTACCTAAACTCTTGGCAATTTCTGGGGTTGTAACAATCGCAGCTGCTGCACCATCAGAAACACCACAACAATCAAAAAGACCGAGCGGTTCCGCTATCATTGGGGCATTTAAAACTTGCTCTTCAGTTACTTCCTTTTGCAGATGAGCTTTTGGATTTTTTGCACCATTTGCATGACTTTTAACTGAAACATGAGCAATAGCCCTTTTAAGATCCTCAGCAGAAACGCCGTGCTTTGCTCTATAAGCAGAAGCAAGTTGTGCAAAATTACCTGGCGCAGAACCAGAAGGACCAATCTGAGGTGTTAATGTTCCATAATTTGTTGGTGATAATCCGCCAAAACCAGTATCTTTTAATTTTTCCATACCAACAGCTATCGCAATATCAGCAGCGCCTGCAGCAACAGCATAAACAGCACCTCTAAATGCTTCTGATCCAGAAGCGCAATAATTTTCGACTCTTGTTACGGCAATATTTGGAAGCCTTAAGGCTATAGACATCGGTGTACCACCCTTACCGGCTCCAATATCGTCTATATGATGAGAAAACCAAGCTGCATCTAATTGATTAGGTTCAATTCCAGCATCTTCCATGGCTTCAACATATGATTCAACCATTAAATCCTCTGGACTAGCATCCCAACGCTCTCCAAATTTAGAACATCCCATTCCTAATATCGCAACTTTATCTCTAATTCCAGTAGCCATGAATTTCTCCGTATTTATTTAACTAAACTATATTATAAAAAACTTAATTTTTAAACTGGTATTGCTTTCCAAAAATATCTTGTGAAACCTCTTTGCTCATCAACAATTTTAACGCGAAAAACCATTTTAACTTGCATACCAGAATCTATATCACCTTTTTCTATATCGGTAAAATCAACCATAATTCGACCACCCTCCTCAAAGTCAACAACTCCATAATGATTTGGAGGATTAACAGAAAAAGAAAGGTAGTCAGCTGACCATGATAAAATTTTAGCCTTCTTTTCTGCAAATTTATATGGCTCCTGAGTATTTAATTCAGGACTATTCGGACTAACCGATATAGGTGATGCTGGGTATTGAATAGTTCCTGTTTTGGAACATTTACCTCCAACAAGGCCCATAATTGCATCATTGTGTCGATATAAGGTTGTTAAGGCAGTTTTTCTATCTTGCTCGCCTCTCATTCCTTTCTCCCATTTAACGGTGTCATTGAAAGTTAAGAATTTCATGTAATTATTTTCTTCAACTCCAGTTTCTAAGAGATTTTCAATAGTTTGCTGTGGTTTAAAGTTTTTTATATTATCCGTTGTTTCAAATAATAAGACATCAGACCCACCTCCAAATCCACAAATAAGAATTTTTTCACCAGCTTTTGCTTTTTCTAAAACAGATGCGAACATTAAAAGTGAGTGTGCTGATCCTGTATCGCCAACACTTTGTGCTAAATTACTAACAACATTTTCTGGATTAATTTCACATTTTTTAGCAATCATTTGATCGACTCTAGGAAAAACACTAGGTAGTACAAAATGATCGATATCTGATCCAGAAATATTAGTTTTTGTGAATAAATCTTTAATTGCCTTGGGCACAATCTTCAAATAACCTTCATCCCTCACCCATCTCTCTTCCCAATTATAATCAAATTCTTCTGATGGACCTCTAAAATGGTCAACAAAATCAATACTTAATGATGAACTATTAATGTATTTTGCAATTAAATTTTTAGTATCAACAGCTATAGCAACTGAACCATCACCAAAATCTAACTCTTGAGAACTTGCTGATCTAGATTTTCTTTTATCAGCAGCA
>PAGD01000013.1 GCA_002704345.1 Rhodobiaceae bacterium
TGTAATTGTTACTGGAAATACATCTGCCCATAGAGGCAAAGCAGAGTTTGGTGGTACGGCGTCAACTAAAGCGGCCCAGAAAATTCTATGCGAATCGATGGCTAGATATATGGGTCCAAAAGGTGTTCACGTTGCTTATATTACAATTGATGCAGCAATTGATGTTCCTTGGACAAGAGAAATGTGGCCTGAAAAATCTGANGATTATTTTATTANTCCAGATGATATTGCTAATGAAGCCCTTCATTTAGTTAAACAAAAAAAATCTGCTTGGACGTTTGATCATTGGGTAAGACCTTACGGTGAAGTTTGGTAGTTTTTGTTAAATTAACACACACATTTTTATATGTTGTAAATAAGAAACATCTANTAATAATNAAAATTTAAAAACTTGTAGATTATGNATAANTAAACTATTAATGCCTCNNAAATNNATAAGNATTGATTCTAAAAAAAACTTATTTGTTCTAATTTTTAATGTTCATAAACTGGGGAGTTATATATATGAATAAATCAATTTTATTATTTGCTTTTGCTTTTTTTGCTTTAATGGCAAACAATCAGCAATNGCTTGCCCAAGATACTGCTAGTTCTGCAGCACCTTTGGGTGTAGAGGAAATCCTTGTTACTGCTCGTAAAAGATCAGAATCAATTCAAGATGTTCCTGTNGCAGTTACAGCATTAAGTGTCGAACAGGTTGAAAGAGGAAATATTCAAAGAGTTCAAGANCTTGAAAAACTTGCACCAAATGTAGAAATGTATGATATGGCATTCGGTGGAGGCGGAATGAGTGCTTCAATTCGTGGTTTATCATTTGATGATTTAGAAAAAACNTTTGAGCCAACAGTTGGTACTGTTATTGATGGTGTTTTTGCGGCATCAAATTCAGGTACTGATNTNGATTTATTTGATTTAGAATCAGTTGAAATTCTTCGTGGACCTCAAGGTACATTNTTTGGAAGAAATACTATCGGTGGTGTTATTTCAATNAACAGANCAAANCCAACNAGAGAGTTTGGTGTTAAATTTAAAACTGACCTTGAAGAAGATAATACAAGCGATGTTAAACTAATTCTTAATGCNCCNATTGGAGACAATGGTGGTNTAAAAGTTTCATTGAGAAGNCTNCAAAGTGATAATTTTGCTTTTAATGTTACTCGAAATGAAAGAGAAAAAATGAGAGATTTAACGGCAGCGTCTATTGTTTATGATTTTGATCCTGCAGAAAACATTAATGTTAATTTTACATTTGATAATTATAATGACAATTCTCAACATAATCTTCTTAACATAACAGAGTTTTACATTAATAAACTTGGAGCACCTCAAGGTGTTTTTGCTTTACTTGGTCAAGGAAATGCAACATCTGGTGCATTATCAAAAGAAAATGATTATATGACAGTTTATTCTGCTGAAGGTTTTTACAGTGGTATCCAAGGTAATAATATGTCCTTGAGAGTAAATTGGGAACTCGATAATCACACAGTCAAATTAATTTCCGGTAATAACGATTTTGCCGAGCTTATGGACGTTTGTTCTTGGGGCTCAGCTGGCGCAGTTGTTACTCCAAATTGTGTTTTCCCTGTTGTTCGAGATCAAACTTATGAACAAACTTCTCACGAAGTTCAACTTGTTTCTAACTTAGATGGGCCATTAAATTATGTTTTAGGTTTTTATATGATAGAAACTGAAGCTAATATGGATTCAGGCCCTGTTCAAAACTTTAGGTCAGTTCAAGATGCTGAAGCAATGGCAATATTTGGAGATATGTCTTATGATTTATCCGATCTTTGGACTTTATCTCTTGGTATAAGATACACTGAAGAAGAAAAGGTTTTTAATATTAAAACCTATGCTTCATTAGATAATAAGCTAGCAAGAACTCCTACAGCTCTTGACCTTGATGGTGATTTTGAAGATGAAAATATCCAACATAAAGTTGTAATTCAAAGAAATACTGACTTTGGAATGATTTATTTATCACATTCAACTGGTTATCGTTCTGGTGGTTTTAATGCTAGAGGAACAACTCCTGAGTCAGTTGGTCCTTTTGGTTCAGAGGAAGTAGAGACTATTGAATTAGGTATAAGAAGCGAACTTCTTGATAACCGTTTAATTTTAAATCTAACAGCCTTTACAAATGATTATACTGACAAACAAGAAACTATTGTAACAGCTGGTGATGGATCTATTGTTGTTGATGGGGTGCCTCAAAACTGTGGAACTACATGTACATTTGTTCGTAATGCNGGTGANGTNGCAATTGATGGTTTAGAAATTGAAGCNACCTANAAAGCTACTGANAGACTTACTTTAAANGCTGGTCTTGGNTTCCTTGANGCNTCTTANGATNAATTTATCAATAANGGNGTTGATGTATCTGAATTTGCATTTGTAAAAATGGCACCAGACTCAACTACCAGTTTAAGTTGGGAATATATAGCTCCTGTAGATAATGGTGAGCTAATATTTGCTGGTACGTTTTCTGCTAAAGATGATTACTATGGTACATATGATCCAGAAGTTTATATTTTTGGACCAGGTGCTGATATTATTGCTGATGGTGAAGAAAAATTAGACCTGTCTCTTACTTATAATACAGTAACAGCTGGTGGTACTAATTTATCGTTCACAGTCTTTGGTAATGATGTTTTAGAAGATGGNGCTTATATTGTACGTCCGTTTGATGCTGGTGCATTTGCTTTTGCAACACCGCAAAAACGTCAACATTTTGGTATATCTCTTACTGCTGAATTTTAATCCATAAGGATATAAAGTTTTAACTAAAGGGCGCTTTATGCGCCCTTTTTTTTATATTAAATAGAAATTTTTTGAAATGAGTGTTATTCCTTAGCAATGAGTAATAATAATGACAATATAATTTCTTTAGTAGAAAATTCTTCAAATATACAATTAGAGAATGAATTCTCTAAAACTCAACTCGATATTCTTTATGCCGCTGAAATTATTATGGGGCAAAAGGGTATCGAAAATACTTCTCATAGAGATATTGTAAACCTGGCTGGTCAAAAAAATACATCAGCAATACTTTACCACTTTGGAAGCATNAATGGAGTTGTAGATGCNCTATTTGAATTACGNATGAAAGTACAAAATCAAGAAAGATCAGAGCTCATAGANAATCTCNTAAATCAAGAAGATTATTCTAATATAGATCTAATGGATGCCTATATAGACCCANTGTATAATAGAGTATTTCATGACAGTGATTGGTCTAATTGGATTTATTTTCTTCAGAATTTANTAATAAANACAAACGGTAAAGNTNATTTCGCNNNCAAATATAGAAAAGCAGCATTTGAAATTGAGAATTTATTTGCTAAAAAAAANCATATTGNAAATGATAAAATGTATAGTGCAAGAGTTTCATATAATGCNTTTTTNGTTATTTCTGCTATAGCTTCNAGAAAAAGGCAAATAGAAGAATNTGAAAATGAATTTAAACAAAATTCTAAAAAATTTAATTCCCTTTTANATATACCAACAGATGATGAAACTTATATTAGCAGCGATGTTGAATTTCTGAAATTTCTAAAAACAACATCAATATTTATTTTAACAAATAAAGAATCGAAATTCTAAGAATGTAAACAAACTGTTTACAAATTAATACAATCATATTAATTTATTTATGTTACAAATTTATTACTTCCCGGTAATTTTTTAAAACCCCAGTAAACTATCGTTCTGGGGTTTTTTTGTATCTATTATCTTGAATGTTAATACATTTATATTAGTCATTTGACATTTTGCTACCTAAACCTTTAAATGCAGTTAATTAATAATAAAAAAGCCTATTTATATAGTTTTGAAAAGGGGAATTACATGACTATTTTTAAAAGATTTATAATGTTTATGGCAATTTTTGCTTTAGTTGTTCCGGCAGTTAGTTCGGTAGCGGCTCAAGAAGCAGAAACGCCAAGCTTAGCAATTGAAGAAATTATTGTTACAGCTAGAAAAAAGGAAGAGTCTATTCAAGACGTTCCAATGGCTGTTACAGCTATAACAGATCAACTACGTGAAAGTAGTGTTCGACGTATTGAAGACATACAAGCCTTTGCACCTAATTTGTACATTAATAGAACACCAGGAATTGCCAGTGGTGCCGCTATTACAATTCGAGGTGTTGCTTCACTGGAAAGTGATAAAAGTTACGAACCTTCAATTGGTGTGGTCATGGACGGAATGTTTTTAGGAACTTCAAGTGGCGTCCTTTTAGATAATTTTGATATTGAACGTATTGAGGTTCTTCGTGGACCACAAGGAACACTTTTTGGTAAAAATACAACTGGTGGTATTTTAAATATTATTCGAACTCCTGTTTCATTAAATGAAGTAGGTGCTGATCTAAGTGTTACTGTTGGCGATTTTGGAAGACAGGATATTAAAGCTGTTGTTCAAATCCCAATTATCGAAGATACGCTTGGCTTAAAAGTTTTTGCAGCAAGCATAGAACATGATGGTCATGTTTATAACACATATACTAATAAACCTGTTGGTGGAGACGATAAGAAGAATTTCGGCTTTACTGCTCTTTGGGAGCCTAATGAAAACTTCAGTTTAAAAGTCCATCATGAAATTATGGAAGATCAAAGTGAGCAAGGTGTATACGTTAATAGAAACCCAGTTGGTATTTTAGCATGTACAGTTCATCAAATTGGTTTTGATCCAAATGAAGGTTGTGAAATAGATGCTAATGATGGACCTGATACAGTAGAATCAGATGGCTCAAACTTCAGTAATAATGAATATGAATCAACAATCATTACTGCAAATTATGATACAGAAAGTTTCTTATATACTTATATTTATGGTCTTAGGGAAATGGACGAACAAAATATGCAAGACTTTGATGGTGCTGCTGTTCGTATGTTAAGAATGAATTACTTTAATGACTGGGAACAAACAAGTCATGAATTTAGAGTAACTTCACAGTTCTCTGATAAATTTCAATTCATAGCTGGTATTTATGATTGGGAAGTAGACTATGTTCAGAATTGGGATGTTTATGATCTATTCTATCAATTATCTCGCCTTGGTGTGGGTGAATGGGGTTTAGGTGATACATTAACTGGATATGGCCGTGATGAATATATAACAGGTCTTCCTTGGGGACCTGGTCTTGCTAGTCAAAATGGTCAAACCCAAACTACAGAATCTATAGCTGCCTTCTTTTCAATCGACTGGTATTTAACTGATCAGTGGACATTAACTCTTGGTGCTCGTTGGACTGAAGAGGAAAAAGACTTCCTTGGTGGTAATAAAGGAGTTGGATATTATCCCGCAGATGAACCAAGACCTCCATTATATGCCCCTGTTCCATATAAAGGAAAATGGGATGAAACAACCCCAAAAATCGGTGTTAGGTATCAACCATCGGATGATTTAATGGTTTATGCAAATTACAGCGAAGGCTTTAAAAGCGGTGGTTTCTTTGGTCGTCAAGCAAACTTTAATATCTATGCTGGTTATGAGCCAGAATATGTTAAAAATATGGAATTAGGTTGGAAATCAACATTACAAGATGGAAGAATGATCTTAAATGGTGCAATCTTTAAATCTGACTATGATGATAAGCAAGAGTCTATTCTAATACCTGTTGATTTAACTAATGTTGCAACTGTTGTTCGTAATGCTGCATCAATGGAAATGATGGGTATAGAACTAGAGTTAATGTATCAGGTTACACAAGCTTGGGACCTCATGGTGACATATGGTTATTTAGAAGCGGAATACAAAGATTATCTTGCTGATCTAAATGGTGACAATGTTATTACAGATAACTCTGGCCTTATTCCTCGTAATACTCCAGAAAATACTTTTGGTATTACAACTTCATATACTACACAGATTGGTGAAGGTGAATTAAAAGGAAGACTTTCTTATCGTTTCAGAGATGAAATGAATAGTGATTCCTCTAATAATCCAAAAGGTGATCTAGATAGTATTGAAAATGTTAATGCTACNATTAGCTANTCTCTTGATAATTACAGTGTAACAGTTTGGGGAAGAAACCTTACTGATGAGAGAGANCAAAGATGGGCNACTATAGGCGGTATAACTGATCGTGGTTGGTGGAATGAACCAGCTACATTAGGTATTACGTTTTCAGCGTCTTATTAAAGGTAGTCACTAAATAAGTATATTAAAGGGCGCTTTATGCGCCCTTTTTTATGTTTCAAAACTAATTTATCACTGTATTGATTTTAGAAATTGTGGCTATTAAAAATTGGAATAGTTTGACTTTTATATTTTAATATCAATAATTAAATTTAATAATAATAATAAAATTTCTTATTTAATTAATAATCCTTGGGGAGGATAATATGAATATTATAAATAAATTTTTTATGTCTTTGGCTATTCTATCAATAGTTATTCCAGTAAGTTTTTCGGTATCAGCTCAAGAAGCAGAAGCGCCAAGCCTAGCAATCGAAGAAATTATTGTTACTGCTAGAAAAAAAGATGAGTCTATACAAGACGTTCCAATGGCAGTTACAGCCATTACTGAGCAATTGAGGGAAAGCAGTGTTCGAAGAATAGAGGACATTCAAGCCTTTGCACCAAATTTATTTATTAATAGAACACCTGGTATTGCCAGTGGCGCAGCTATCACAATTCGAGGCGTNGCATCACTTGAAAGTGATAAAAGTTACGANCCTTCAATTGGTGTTGTTATGGANGGAATGTTTTTAGGAACTTCAAGTGGNGTNCTTTTAGATAATTTTGATATTGANCGTATTGAGGTTCTTCGNGGNCCNCAAGGAACACTNTTTGGTAAAAATACTACNGGNGGTATTTTAAATATTATTCGAACACCTGTTTCATTAAACGAAGTAGGTGCAGACNTAAGTGTTACAATTGGTGATTTTGGAAGACAGGACTTAAAAGCTGTTATTCAAATCCCAATNATTGAAGATACACTTGGTNTAAAAGTTTTTGCNGCAAGNATTGAGCATGATGGACATGTATATAATACATTTCGAAACAAGTCAGCNGGTGGAGATGATAAGAANAATTATGGTTTCACAGCTTTATGGGAGCCAAATGAAAACTTTAGNTTAAANTTNCATCATGAAATTATGGAAGATAAAAGTGAGCAGGGTGCCTATGTTAATAGAAATCAAGTAGGTGAGCTAGCCTGTACTATCACACAAATTGGTTTTGACCCACGTAATGGTTGTGAATATGATGCTAATGATGGTCCTGATACAGTTGAATCAGATGGCGCAAATTTTAGTGATAATGAATATGAATCAACAATTATTACTGCAAATTATGATACAGAAAATTTCTTATATACCTATATTTACTCATTAAGAGATATGGATGAACAAAATATGCAAGATTTCGATGGTTCGCCTGCACGTCTTTTAAGAATGAATTTCTTTAATGACTGGGAACAAACAAGTCACGAATTTAGAATAACATCGCAGTTCTCAGAAAAGTTTCAATTCATAGCTGGTATTTATGATTGGGAAGCAGATTTTGCCCAAAGATGGAATGTATATGATTTATTCTATCAGCTTTCACGCTTAGGTGTTCCACCATGGCCATCTGGTCGTATAGGTGTCGAAGGCTATGATGATGTTGTTACTTGGGAAGATGATGTTGCAGGTAATAATGGGCAAACTCAAATTACAGAATCAATTGCTGTTTTTGCTTCAGTCGATTGGTTTGTTACTGATCAATGGACAATAACAGCTGGTTTTCGTTGGACTGAAGAAGAAAAAGACTTTGTTGGTGGTGCATCTGCTCCTGGATATTATCCATTAAGAGGAGAGCCATGGCCTGGAGTATTTAATCCAAAAGGGTTCAAGGCTAAATGGGATGAAACAACTCCAAAACTTGGCGTTAGATATCAACCAAGCGATGACCTAATGTATTATGCTAATTATAGTGAAGGTTTCAAAAGTGGTGGGTTTTTTGCTCGTCAGGCTAATTATGACATCTATCCAGGCTATGAACCTGAATATGTTAAAAATTATGAGTTCGGTTGGAAATCAACATTACAAGATGGAAGAATGATCTTTAATGGCGCAATCTTCAAATCTGAATACGATGATAAACAAGAGTCTATTCTAATACCAGTTAATCTAGCAAACGTTGCAACGGTTGTTCGTAATGCTGCTTCAATGGAAATGATGGGTTTTGAATTAGAATTAATGTATCAGATTACTCAAGCTTGGGATCTGATGGTAAATTATGGTTATCTTGAGGCTGAATACAAAGATTATCTTGCTGATCTTAACGGTGACAATGTCATTACAGATAATTCTGGTCTCATTCCTCGTAATACTCCAGAAAATACTTTTGGTATAACAACTTCATACACTACTCAAATAGGTGATGGAGAATTAAAAGGAAGAGTTTCTTATCGCTTCAGAGATGAAATGAATTCTGACTCTTCAAATAATCCATTAGGCGATTTGGATAGTATTGAAAACGTGAATGCAACTATAAGTTATTCTCTTGAGAATTACAGTGTATCAGTTTGGGGAAGNAACCTTACTGATGAGAGAGAGCAAAGATGGGCAACTATTGGCGGTCTTACTTCACGAGGTTGGTGGAATGAACCTGCAACTCTAGGTATTACATTCTCAGCATCTTATTAAAGAAGCTTTAAAGAAAGAAATTAAAGCGATCATTTAATTGGTCGCTTTTTTTTTATCAAAATTAATGTAATATAACTGTATTAAATTTATGGGGTATTTAATGACACTATTTCGCAAAATATTTTTCTTTTTTTCATTTCTTTCAATCTTTTTACTTACATCGTTAAACGCTAGCGAATATTCTACGGGTGTCGATAAGGATTATCCGCGTAAACTGTTATGGGGTGATACACATCTTCATTCAAATATGTCAGCAGATGCTTACACAATTGGAAATTCAAATTTAACGCCAAGTGATGCTTTTAGATTTGCTCGAGGTGAAGAAGTGACTTCTGAAAATGGTGTTAGAGCAAAATTAAGGGTTCCACTTGATTTTTTAATGGTCTCTGATCATGCAACATTCCTTGGCATGTTTAAAAGAATTGAGAATAGAGATCCTAAAATATTAAAAACTCCACTTGGTAAAAGGTGGAGAAAATATATGGATGAAGAAGACCCTAATTTATTTCTCGAATTTGTTGAGGGTTTAGATGGAAGACTGGATGATACATTTTCAAAGCAGGATTATGTACCTATTTGGAAAGAAATAACTGAAAATGTCGATAAATTTAATCAACCTGGAATTTTTACGGCGCTTATTGGTTATGAATGGACGCCCGCTCCAACTGGCGATAATCTTCATAGAGTAGTTGTATTTAAAGATGATGCAAAGATGGCTCAAAAAATTATTCCTTTTTCTGCAATCGACAGTAATAAACCAGAGGATCTTTGGAATTTTTTAAAAGAATACAACTCTTCTACTGGAGGAGAGGCTATATCCATTTCTCATAATAGTAACATTAGCGGTGGAAGAATGTTCCCTCTAGAAAATTCTTATGGAGAACCAATCGATAGTGCTTATGCAAAAATGCGTAATCGATGGGAACCTCTTGTTGAGGCTACTCAAGTAAAGGGTGATAGCGAGACCCACCCAACACTCTCGCCAGATGATGCATTTGCAGATTATGAGACATGGGAAGGTAATATTGGTAGAAGTCAAACCAAGAGATTAGTAAGGATAAGTAATACTGGAGACTGTAAGGATCCTCTTAATTATAAATGCTATAAATATAAAGAAGAGGAAGAGGATAGGTATATTGGTAGTTATGTTCGCTCAGGTTTAAGACGTGGGTTAGAAATAGAGAAAAAAATTGGAACAAACCCATTTAAGTTTGGCCTAATAGGGAGTACTGATAATCATACTGCATTGGCGGCATCTGAAGAGGATAATTTCTTTGGAAAATTCTTAGATTCAGAGCCTGGACCTGGTCGTGTTGATAGTTGTATGGCTGGATGTGGAAGGCCTGTTAATATGGCTGATGGAGAGGATATACCCTCAGGAGATCTTTGGAGAAATTGGCAAATCACCGCTTCAGGTTATGCGGGTGTTTGGGCTAGAGATAATACTCGTGAAGAAATTTTTGATGCATTTAAAAGAAAAGAAACTTATGCAACTACTGGGCCTAGAATTGCAGTTCGTTTTTTTGGAAGTTGGGAGTTTACAGAAAAAGACTCTTTTGATCCAAACTTTGTAGAAGTTGGTTATGAAAAGGGTGTTCCAATGGGATCTGACCTTCCGTTACGAGAGACTAATAAGTCTCCGAACTTCTTAATTATGGCCGCTAAAGATCCCAATGGCGCTAATCTAGAAAGGGTTCAAGTTGTAAAAGGATGGACAAACAAAGACGGATCTTCATCTGAAAAAGTTTATGACGTAGATCTATCTTCAGATGCTGGGTCGAGCACTGTTAATGCTGAAACTGCAACTTATAAAAACAGTATTGGTGAGTCTCAATTTGTTTCTTTTTGGAGTGATCCAGATTTTAATCCAAGAGAGCAATCCTTTTATTATGTAAGAGTTATTGAGATACCAACACCTCGTTGGACAACATATGATAGTGTTGTTTTCGGTAATAAATTACCTAAATTTATTCCTAGATCTCATCAAGAAAGGGCATATACATCACCTATTTGGTATAGTCCTGAGTAGCCCTTTAATTAGATTTCATAACTTCTTTTAAATATTGTAAAGAGAAGATAACTAGATATGACGAAAAAAGTTTATACAATTTTTGGAATTATTTTAGGCCTTATAGTCGTTTTGTTTGGTCTTTTAAACAAAAGAGATCTGGATGATAATTTTATTGTTGCCAACGACAATACATTAAAACTTTTTTACTTAGCTAATAGAAATCTTGAGGAGCCAGTTTTTATAAAATATGAAGACCTTTCAGAGACTCAAATATCATTAATTAAAAAGGATTATATAAAAAGAGAAGTTTTAAAAAGAGAGGCCTTGAGTTGGGGTTTAGATAAAGTTGATCCTGTTATTTCGAGTCGTTTATCACAACTTGGAGAACAATTTCTTATTAATAATTTATCTGAGGAAGAGATTTCTGAAAAAGATTTATTATCCTTTTATAACAAGAACAAATTTTTTTATATTGAAGATGAAAAAATCACTTTTTCGCATATTTTTTTTCGTAAGAATGATAGCGATATAATTAAAGACTTGGATTACTATATAAAGTCTCAAGATCAAGATTTTTTTAATGCAAATTTATTAAGTAAAGTTTCAATTTTTCCATATCAGAAAAATTATGCCCAAAGGAGTAAGTCTTTTATAATAGGGCATTTTGGTGAAGAAACAGCTAAAATAATTTTTTCTCTCTCTAGAGATGAGAAATGGCAAGGTCCAATTGAGTCACCTTACGGCTTTCATATATTAAAAATTTCTTCAATCTCAGAATCTCAGCAAAAAACCTTCTATGATGTAAAAGATTTAGTTCTAAAAAGATTTATAGACGAAAAAAAGAAATCAAATCTAAAATTGCAAATTGAGAAAAAGATATCAAATTANAAAATAATTCAGAATTAATTAANCCGTATCAAATTCAATGTGAAGATTGTCTAATCCTCGTAATAATACATTTGGGCTATAATTAAAATTATTACCTTCAGAAAATCTCATATTTTTTAATCGACTTAAAATAATCGGAAATGCTGTATACATTTCTTTTCGTGATAAGTTCATACCGAGACAAACATGGATACCTTGACCAAAAGCAACATGACGCCTNGCATTTTTCCTTGTTACATCAAATTTATCAGGATTTTCAAATAATTCTTCATCTCTGTTTCCAGACCCATAACGCAAAAGTAGTGCTGAGCCAGCTGGTATAGCAACACCTCCAAGTTCAGTATCTTCAGTTGCAATTCTCCACATATTATTTGTAGGAGTTAAAAGCCTTAAAGCTTCTTCAAGCATATTAGGAATAAGACTGTGATCATTTACAACTAATTCCATTTGATCTGGATTTTCAATTAGAAGTTTTATAGCTTCAGTGATTGAGTGAGCTGTAGTAGCATTTCCTGCAACAAGAAGCTGTTGAATNATTGATAATTGCTCAGCAGTTTCAAGNTTTCTTGTTTGATCATTTTCATCTTCAAAATCAAGGGTAGCTAAATCAGATAAAATATCATCAGAGGGGTTTTTACCTTTTTCAGCAAGTCTATCAGCAAAGTATTGTTGAAATTGAACAAGTTTTTTTGCTATCTCTATATGCTCATCAGGTGTACTTGTTCCTGATAATTGATCTGTAAAAGCTTGCGACCATATTTTGAAATTATCGTAATCGTCAGAAGATGCACCAAGCGCTTCTGCTATAACTCTAATTGGTAATGGTTGAGCTATTTGACTTGCTACTTCACACTTACCATCTTCAAAGAATTGATCGATTATAAAATTAGTTTTATCTTCAATTGCAGGAACCATATCAGCAACTCTTTTTGGAGCAAAAGCTTTATCAACTAGCGCTCTGTATTTTGTATGGCGAGGTGGATCTGCTGTCAGCATTGTATTTACAGATGGATACCCTTCGTTTGCCATAATGTCAGCTGCTTCTTTAGGATAAGCGTCAGATCCTCCATCTTTTTGAAGAGCGCCAAAATCATTTGAAAAAACTTTAGCATTTCTAGCAGCTTCGCAAATTAATTCATGTTTGGAGACCTGAAATATACCGGTAGTAGGATCTTGGTAAACCGGACCTTCGTCTCGTAACTTTTTATAAAATGCATGTGGGCACTTCATAAGTTCTGGATCAAAGATATTTAAATCTTCAAGTTTTCCTTCAATTGGTTTTATTGCTTCGCTCATTGCAGCCTCCAAAAAATTACCTTCAATCATATTAATAAGTATTTGATATTTAAGTTCAAGATTTATTATGTTGTAAAAAAGTAACTATAATTTCTTAAATACAGATTATTATTGACTAAAAGTTTTATAATTGAGAGATTATATCACTGATAATAAACAACAATAAAAATTATAATTATTATTTCAAATTTTTTTCTATGGGGAGGGTTATAATGAGAAATTTTTTTACTACCATATTTGTTATTTCAACATTAGTTATCTTAGGTTTTTCATCAAATATTTTTGCTGATGAGTCAATTGAAAGTCTTGGGAATGCAGGACAGTCATCATCATCTCAAAGACAGATTGATGAAATTATTGTTACTTCAAGAAAAATTGAAGAAAATATTCAGCAAGTTCCTGTTGCTGTTTATGCAGTTGATGAAAAAGCATTAGACGATTTTCGTCCCACAACTATGAGGGACATGGATAGTCTTGCTCCAAATCTTCAAATTGGAATTAATTCTGCTTCTGGAAATCAGGGTGCTATTTTTGTTCGTGGTTGTGGTTATGCTGAAGTTGAAAAAACACAAAACCCGCCTGTTGGCCTAATTGTTGATGGCCTATTCATGGGAACAAATACTGGAACTCTTTTAGATGCTTTTGATTGGTCNAAGGTTCAAGTTAACTCAGGTCCTCAAGGTGTTGTTTATGGAAAGAATACATCATGCGGCAATCTTATTGTTGAGAGAAATAGACCTTCAAGAGATTTTGAATTTGATACAGAAATCTCTATTGGTGATTATGATCACCATGAATTTGGAATAATTATGAATATTCCACTTTCTGAAAATGTAAGTTCAAGATGGAATTTTAGAAAACTAGGCCATGAAGGATATTATAATAACTTATTCACAGGTGAAGACTCTGGAGCTTTAGATATTGCGGCTGCTAGTGCAAGATTTCTAATTGAACCTAATGAGATTACAAGTATGTATATTGTTGCTGATTGGTATTATGATAGAGGGGATACTGCTCCAGTATCATATTCAGGAAATCCTTTTGGATCAGGGTGCTTGCCAAATTTTGGGGCTGCATTTGGCCTGCAAGGTTCGCCTACTAATGGGTGTGCACCTGGAGCAGTTACTGCAACTGAATTAAGTGGCGCAGGTGTTCCAGCTATAGGATTATTTCCTTTTGCACCATTTAGAGGAACTGAAGGGCTATTTTCTCAGACAGAGGCACTTCCTCCACATGTTGTTAATCTGAATTTTCCTGAACAATCTGATATGGATATGGCACGTTTTAGCTTTGAATATAAGACTGAAACTTTAATAGGAGAGCTGACTGCAACAACTGCATATTTAGAAGTCCACGATAATGTACTTCAAGATTTTGATGGGACACCAGGACTATTTGGTGGGCAGGGGAACCCTGCTGTTCTTGGTGGTAAATTACATACAGCGAGAAATCAGCATTATTCACAAATATCACAAGAAATTCGGCTTAATTCTCAAATTACTGAGAAATTAAATTTAACTAGTGGTATTTATTTATGGAAAGACTCTATCTTTCTTCAACAGCACACCGGAGCTGCTTCAGGACCAGGAGGTGCGTTGCAAACTTCAGGTCAAGATACAGAGTCTATCGCAATATTTGCTTTAGCAAGATATGATATCACCGATAAGGTTTCAATATCTGGTGGATTTCGATATGTAGATGAGAATAAAACTTTTCATACACAGTATAATGCAATGCTAGGCACAGATATTGATCCAATTTATGGAACAGCGGCCTGGACCGATGCACCAATTCAAAATCCCAGAACTACTAAATCTGACTCATGGGATGATTATATGGGAGATGCTACAATTGATTGGCAAGCAACAGAGGATAATCTTTTTTATATTAGGTATGCAAGAGGCTTTAGATCTGGTGGTTATTCTATGAGGCAAGCTCAGTCTGAAACCTTAACGGCTTCAAGAGTTGCCTCTTTGAATGCGCAAGGTTTTCCAGTCACACAACAGGCACATGCCTGTGAGGGATGTGACTATGGTAATTTTGATCCTGAGCTTACTGAAATGTTTGAAATTGGATCAAAAAATTCTTTCATGAATGATACGCTTCAAATTAATGGTGCAATCTTTCAAACTACTACAGAAGGATTCCAAGCTCAGGCTATTTTGAGTACACCTGGTGCACTAAGTCAAACTGATACATATATTAATAATTATCAAGAAACAGAAATATCTGGAGCAGAGTTAACATTATATTGGCTTCCTCCAGTTGATGGTTTAAGTATTAGACTGAATTTAGGTTTCTTGGACCCAACAATAAATGAGGCTTCCGTGGAATCTGGGCGTGTCGGAGTAAATGGTGCACCTGTTGCTAGCGGACAAATAATTGATTTATTTGAATCAGGAATTGTTCCTCAGTTAGCCCGAATACCTGAGACAAGTTTTTCTTTTACTGTTTTGTATGAACATGAATTAACTAATGGTGATTCACTTAATACCAATATTACGTATCGCGGTTATGATGATCAGAATTTAACAACCTCCTCAGCTCCTGATGTAGAAGAGGGATATGAATTAATTGATGCTACATTAACATATGATTCAGATAATTGGTCCATTGCACTTGTTGGACGAAATCTTACTGATGAGGAATATAGAACACATTCTCTACCTGCTGTCAGGTTTCAAGGATGGGGCGATCCTCAGACATGGATGGTTGAATTAAGAAATTCTTGGTAAGAAGAATTTAAAAAAAAGAATAAAGGATGAAGCACTAGTGTTTCATCCTTTTTTTTTGTAGAATACAAGTAATCAATCATCGGAAAATTTATGAAAACCCTCAAAAATAAAAATATTATTATAACTGGTGGAGGAAGAGGTATTGGAGCAGAAGCCTCTAAACTTTTAGCATCTGAAGGAGCTAACGTAGTTTTAACATGTAGAACTAATGAAGAGGGTTTATCCGTTGAAAAAGATATTTTAAAGAGCGGAGGTTCAGCAAAGTATATTTATCATGACGTAACATCTGAAGNTGATTGGGGTAGTGTAATTCGTGAAACGATTTCAGAATTTGGGCGTATTGACGCTATTGTAAATAATGCAGGAAGCTTTCTTTGGCAGTCTATGAAAGAAGGAAGTCTTAAAGAATTTAAAGAAGTTATTAATCAAAATCTTACGGGGTCTTTTTTAGGCCTAAAATATGGAACTAAAGCTATTCGTGAGCATGGTGAAGGTGGTTCAATAGTAATGATATCATCAGTTCTAGGAAAAATTGGGGCACCAAATGCAACAGCTTTCTGTGCTGCAAAAGGTGGAGTAAGGCTTCTTGCAAAAGCGGGAGCGTGTGAGTTAGGGCCTGAAAAAATAAGAGTAAACTCAATTCACCCTGGTTTAACAGATACTGATATAAGTAATACTTTTTCTAAAGATATTGATGAGGCCGAATATATTAGTTCGAATATTCCTTTGAATAGAAAGGCTACCTCTAAAGAGATAGCAAAAACTATTCTTTTTTTAGTTTCGGACGAATCATCATTTATAACTGGTGCTGAATTAACCATCGATGGCGGAATGACTGCAGGGTAAATTAAAATGGGAAAATTAGATAATAAAGTTGCTATAGTTACAGGTGCTACTTCAGGTATAGGAAGAGAAACTGCTATACTTCTTGCTAAAGAAGGTGCTTCTGTGACTTTTACTGGTCGTAATAAGGATGAAGGGCAAGAAACTCTCAACTTAATATCTCAATACAGTAATAAAAGTATGTTTATTCCTCATGAGGTTGCTGACGAAGATAACTGGCTGGATGTAATTAAAAAAACAAAAGAGAAATTTGGTAAGATAGATATCTTGATTAATAATGCAGGACAATTTTTCTTAAAACCTATCTTAGAAACATCATTGGAAGACTTTAATCAGATTTGCTCAGTTAATATTGATGGCGCTTGGTTAGGTATGAAGCATTGTTTAAAAGAGATGAATGATGGTGGTTCTATTGTTAATGTTTCTTCTCTAATGGGTCAAATGGGTCTTCCAGACGCAGCTGGTTATTGTGCCTCNAAGGGAGCTGTTACATCGATGACAAAGGCTGCAGCCTTAGAGGTCGCAAACAGAAATATAAAAATTAATGCTCTTCATCCTGGGGTAGTATGGACTCCAATGGTAGGCGGCGGAGATGATGGAAGTGAGGATTTAAAAAGTTTTTTTGAGCTAGAAACACCGTTAAGAGAAGTCGGTTTGCCAAAAAATATGGCAGATGCTATTTTATTTCTTTGTACTACGGAGTATCTAACTGGTTCAGACTTAAATGTTGATGGCGGTAGGCTTGCAGATGGAGCAATGGGAAGTAACGCTACTTAGCAATGTAATGAATACTTCCATAAAAACCACACCCCAAGAGAGAAAATTAGGATTCCGAGTTTTATTCCTTGGTATGTTTGCTATTGGTACCGGACAAACTCTTTTCATTGCTGTATTACCCCCTTATGCACGTGGCCTTGGTTTAACCGAAGTTCAGGTAGGTTTTATATTTTCATTATCTGCGCTTGGCTGGATGCTAATGAGCCCTTTTTGGGGTAAAAAAAGTGATTATTTGGGAAGAAAATCTATTATTATTCTTGGATTAATTATTTATTCAATAACAACAATTCTAATGGGTGTTGAATTTAGACTAAATGAGCTNGGAGTAATTAATTTATCAACTTTATTTGGATTATTGATTTTAACTCGAGGTTGTTATGGTTTTCTTGGTTCAGGAGCNCACTCTGCTTCAATGGCTTATGTNGCTGACAGAACGACCGAANAAGAGCGTTCAGGAGTTATGGCTGTTATGGGATCNGCTTTTGCCATAAGTGGAATTGTAGGACCAGGATTAGCCTCTGCTGCAGTGCTATTAGGACCTTTAGTACCATACTTTTTATTTGGAGGTATTACTGGATTTATTGCTCTTTTAATTTTTATTTATCTTCCAGAAAAAACTAAACCNATACGACCAGCAAAAGTTCATGAGGCTAGATTAACACCATTTGACTCAAGAGTGATTTCTTTTGCGTTAATGGGTCTTTGTATTAGTCAAACTAGCGCTGTTGTTATGCAAATACTNTCACTTTATCTTCAAGATAAGTTTAATTATTCAAATACCGAAGCATCAGTTTATACCGGAACAATGTTAATTTTNACAGGTATCGCCACNTTAATAGTTCAATTAGGNATAATTAGAAGAATTTCTCCAACACCTTCTATTTTGTTAAGGCTTGGCTCTATTGCAACAATTATGTCTTTATTTTTAATTATAATATCAAATGGCCTTTATNTAACAGGCCTTGCAATGGCAGTTTATGGAGTAGGTGGCGCTTTAATGGGTCCTGGTTTATTTACTGGCCTCTCGTTAGCCGTTGGTAAAGACGAACAGGGAGCAGCAGCCGGAATTCTTGTAAGTTCTTATGCTGCTGGTTTTCTTATCAATCCTTTAACAGGTATGCAATTATTTATTTGGAATTCTAACTCACCTTATTATTTGGCTATAGTTTTAATGTTTATTTGCTTAGGAATAGCTATATTTGATAAAAGGCTTAATAAGGTTGTTGAATATGATGAAAATGCTGAATTTACTAATCCTAATAGTTAATTTTAAAAGGTTCCTTCAAGCTCAATTTTAAAAAAACTATGATCATTTACATCAAAATTTTCTTGGATAAGAAGATCATTATTAGATTTAAATCCATTATAAATTTGCTTTCTTCCAAAGCCGAAATTTGAACCTAAAATATTTTTTGCCATTAAGTTTAAATTTAATTGAGGATTAATTTTAGCAGTAAAGCCAAACCCTACAGTTGGGTCTTGAGCAAATCTTCCTAATAAATAAGGATCATAAATATTAAATTGAGATTGAGACCTATAAGTAATACCCCAGCTATATTTTCCTCCAGGGATATCTTGTCTTATACCAATCATAGTTTCCCATCTTTTAAACCATGAAAAGTCTCTCTTTATATTTGTAACAGGATCAACAACCTCGGTACTTTGAAGGTAGCCCATAAATCTAAAAACCCCACCTTCAAGAAGTTTATTTAGCCTAATACTTCCATCAATTCTTGCCTGGGTTCTTTCACCAGATCCTAAATTTCCTATACCTGCAAAACCATCTATCGGTAATCTATCAACTGGTCCATCTATCTCACTTGCCAGACCCTTTAATGTTACAACTCCTCCATCATTAGGTAACCGCCACTCATGTTCTAATTTTAATTCCCAAGCTGTTTCAGGCTTTAAATCAGGGTTTCCTGTTCTAATGGTTTCTTCAAATTGATCATAGCTAGAAATAAAATCATCGAAGTTAATCTGACCAATACTCCTTTCTAAGCTTAATCTAATTTGCCTATTTTTTTTATAATCCCATTTAACATCTATACGTGGCTTCCAATATTTAAATTCTCTCGAAAGAGTTACATCACCTGATTGGCTTATTTCNGACCATTCATAATTTAAAGCTAATTCAGTTCTAATTTTTTTTGTAAAAGGGAAATTGTAAGATAAGAATGCTTCATATCTATCCTCCTCAACAGTCCCTGAGGTATTTAATAAGCCTGAATCTGTTTCATTGGAATTACTATCAAAATAGATCAAATTAAAAGTTCTATCTAATTCATTGTAGGCGCTTTCAAATCCGTACTCAAGATAACCACTCTNGCTAAGTTGTTTATTGAAGCTTAACCGAATTATTCTTTCACTTTCACTTCTATCATTTGTTTCAATGCTACTATTATAAAAATTTATAGTATCATTTAAAAATGAGATATCTTCTTGGTCCTCATTTTCTTTTGTAAAAACAGCTCTTAATTTAAATGAGTTGGCATTATCGAATTGATGTTCCCAGTCACCTCCGAATTCCCAACCATCATTATTTTCTTTTCTATCCCAATCAATTTTTTCATAAAATGCTTCATTATTAATATCAGNTGGTGAAAAGTATTCTTGAATCTGCGGTCCATTTTCCTTTCCATCAAACCAAACCAAAGCATTAATTCTTAATGTATTTTTATTATTAATCTTTGAATTTAAATCCAGACTTATTCTGTTGCTAGCTTGATATTCTATTGTTTCTCGTAATCTAAAATAAAGTAGTGATTGTGATTGATCGACAGTAAATTCATTGTATTTTCTGCTATTTAAGTCACCAGTTCTTTCTAGACCTAAAACAATATCGGTTTTCTTTATTTTGGTTGCCCAAGACCCAGTTCCTCTCCAATTACTATCACCTGATGTCAAGAATCCTAGAGCAGAGCTCCATGTTCCAGAACCCTTTGATGAGCTACTATCAACTATAATATTTACAATTATTCCATCGGAACGTACATCAAGTCCTGCCTCTGTACCTCTTATTACCTCTATTTTGATTAATGATTCAACATTTATTCTTTCTAAGGTTTTTATAATATTATTACTTTTTGAAGATTGCCTCTCACCATTAATTAAAATTTGAGTTCCAGATGAACCAAAACCTCTTTTTTTATTATTACCTCCCGGCTCATAATTTTCTGAAGCATTCCCCGAGCTTAAGTTCTCTACGCCAGGAATTCGTTTAATAGCATCCGCAGCATTTGTTATATTAAACTTTTGAAAATAAGTTTGGTCATAAACAATTTTATTATTCTCTTGAGAAAAAATTTCAAAAGGCAATAATAATAGTATCAAGAAGCAATATAAAAACTTAATTTTAGAGACCATTTAAGTACTTATGATCTATTTTCATACCACCCATGAAAACCATAGGGTATTCTATGAGGAAGTTGAGCAGTTGCTACAGGACCATCACTCACATTTTGTGCATCAAGTATAATAAGGTTAGATCTATTTTCTTTTGCATTATATTCAGTTGCGATTAACCAACCCTCACCATCAGGACTATTTTTTGATTTAGGAGCAAAAACTGGTTCACCAACAGCACCACCTTCTGCAGTAGTATATGAGTGTCTCTCTGATGTAGAATAATCGTAATGAATAATAGAATTCAAAGACATTCCCTTTGGATGTTTTCCGATATTTCCTGCGTAATATCCATTTGAATATTTTTGTAACGCAAATCTTTCATCAAATCTTGGAAATTCACCTGTGATAGTATCTAGAGAAGTTTTTGATAACTTGGATTTATTTAAATCGATTTCCCATCTTGCATGTTTTGCCTCTACACCAGATTGTTTTGGCATAGTCCCATCTGCATAAGGGAATAAAGGTGGTAAACCAAATTCCATACAGTCGCTTATAATTGAACCATTTTCTTCATATGCATTCATATAATGAAAAACAAATGAAGGGTCGGACTCAATCCATACAGCATCTTCAGCGGAACCATCTCTCGGGAGAATACAAATATGTGTCCCTTTTTCAGGCTCCCATGCAAATGCAGGACCTCCATTGATCACTCTTTCGAAATCACCTGTAAGAGGAAAAACAGGTATTATAATGTAATTTTCGGTTGCATAAAAATCATGAACCATTGATGGGAATGGAGCTTTTATAAGTTCAGATTTAGTTATTTTTCCTTCTTTGGAAACAGCCGTGAATCTGATTGTATCGCTAAAAAATCCATCCGCCATATAACCAAAAAATAATAGCTCACCAGTCCTAGGATCAACCTTTGGGTGAGCTGTAACTGGTCCTTGCAATTTTCCATCAAAAGTATGCGAGCCAACTGATTCTAATGTATGTGGATCAAACTCGAAGGGGGCATGAGCTTCTTCAAGAGCTAAAAGTTTTCCTGCATGAGAAACAATTGCTGTATTTGCTAATCCATCAGTTTCAAGGCCCTGTACAGATGGGTCAGTATCTGTAGGATCCATTCCACTAGGAAATAATGCCTCGCCTGCCTCATCTTCTTTTGTCCATTTTACCGTTCGCATCCATCGATTGAGATAGGATACTTTTCCATCATTTATATGAAAGGCATGAACCATACCATCACCACCAAACCAATGAGATTTTCCACCTCTTGGAGGAAATTTTGGATCAGGACCATTTCTGTAATAAGTACCATTTATTCCTGAGGGAATATCTCCTTCAACTATTAAGTCTCCAACATTGCTCTCCATTCTTAATGGTGCAAAATTTCCAATAAGGTGGTCTTCTTTCGGATATGGTTTAGCCATTTTATTCCTCGCTTTTATTATTAATTTGAGATTTATTATAATTATTTATTATTTACATGCAAAAGGTATTGTTGGTTTATTATTGCTGTGCTGTAATAAATATATATTTTCAATTGGAGGACAATTAAATGAAAGAATGCGTTCAGTTTTATATTAATGGTGAGTGGGTGGATCCTGTTAACCCTCAACACCTTGAAGTTATTAATCCAGCGACAGAGGAATCTATTGCAAAAATCGCTATGGGAAATAGCGATGATGTTAATAAGGCGGTAGCAGCTGCAAAGAATGCTTTTGATAGCTTTTCTCAAACATCAAAAGAAGAAAGATTATCTCTAATGGGTAAAATTCTTGAAGTTTATCAATCTAGATATGATGAAATCGCTGAAACTATTTCATCTGAAATGGGCGCACCATTATGGCTTTCTAAGGCTGCTCAAGCTGCAACTGGAGCAGGTCATTTTGCAACATTTATGGAGATTCTTAAAAATTACGATTTTGTCGAAGATAAGGGAACGACTAGATTACGTAAGGAGCCAATTGGAGTTTGTGGCCTTATAACTCCATGGAATTGGCCTATTAATCAAATAGCTTGTAAAGTTGCCCCTGCATTAGCCGCTGGTTGTACTATGGTATTAAAGCCATCTGAGGTCTCTCCTTTAAATGCTATTTTATTCGCAGAAGTGCTTGATGAGGCTGGAGTTCCTGCTGGAGTTTTTAATTTAGTTAATGGTGACGGAATGAGTGTTGGCGAAGCTATGTCATCTCATCCTGACATAGATATGATGTCTTTTACTGGCTCTACAAGAGCAGGTATTGCTGTTGCTAAAGCATCAGCTGATAGTGTTAAAAGAGTGGCCCAAGAGCTGGGAGGTAAATCAGCTAATATTATTCTTGATGATGCTGATTTTAATAAATCAGTTTCCGGAGGAGTAGGAAGTGTTTTTACTAATTCTGGTCAATCGTGTAATGCACCAACAAGAATGCTTGTACCTGCTGATAGACAAGATGAAGCTGTGGCAATTGCAAAAGCAACTGCTGAAGCAACGGTTGTTGGAAACCCAACTGATGTTGCTCCAGGAGGAATGGGCCCTGTTGTGAGTGAGGTACAGTTTAATAAGATTCAGGCTCTTATAGAAAAAGGCATAGAAGAGGGTGCAACATTAGTGGCTGGAGGTCCTGGTAAACCTGAAGGTTTAAACGCAGGCTATTATGTAAAACCAACTGTTTTTTCTGATGTTAGTAATGATATGACTATTGCGCGTGAAGAAATTTTTGGTCCTGTACTTTCAATTCTTCCATATAAAGATGAGGATGATGCAATTTCTATCGCTAATGATACTGAGTATGGACTATCTGGATATGTTTCTGGTAGCCAAGAGAAGGCTCAGAAATTTGCTGAAAAAATTCGCTCAGGAAATGTTCATGTTAATGGTGCTGGACCAGATTTTGCCGCCCCATTTGGTGGATATAAAAAATCTGGCAATGGAAGAGAGTGGGGAGAGTTAGGTTTTGAAGAGTTTTTAGAAATAAAGGCTATTTTAGGATATAACGCCGCTTCTTAACAATAAGCAAACTAAGATAATTATTAAAAGGCTGTATTTATACAGCCTTTTTTTATTAATTATAAATAGGTGGTTTTATTTTTAAAACCGGTTGTACGGTAATGGATTTATTTTTATTAAATTCAAGAGTAACTTCAATTTTATCACCCAATTCAAGACTCTTATCTAATCCAGATAGCATAATATGATAACTTCCGGGCTTTAATGATATATTTCCATTTGCAGGAATATTTATTCCCTTCATAAGATGCCGCATAGATGTAATATTATTTTTTCTCTCTGTTTTATGAATCATTACTGATTTTGCATTTGGAGATGATGCCTTAATTAAAATATCAGGTTCAGAGTGAGAGTTTTGTATTTCTAAAAACAAAGCGCCCATACCATTCGGAATTAGTCTAGCCCAAGAGTTACTAACCTCGATGTGAGCATTTGCATTACCTGATGCAATGAGCGAAAAAAAAATTAAAAAGAAGGATAATCTTTTCATATTAATTAGAAGGAAGAATATTCTCAATTGCTTTGATAATCTTTCCCGCATTTGGTTTTGTCATCATTGAAAAAATTTTTTGATACGATCCATCAGGGGCAATTAGATATTTATAAAAATTCCATTTTGGAGCCTGCCCTGATTGAGAGTTTGCCCAAACATAGAATGGATGAACATTCTCACCTGTAACGTTAACTTTAGTCGTCATAGGAAAATCAATACCAAAAGTTGTTTCACAAAATTCTTTAATTTCTCCATCACTTCCAGGTTCTTGACCCTTGAAGTTATTTGAAGGAACTCCTATCACAACTAAACCTTTATCTTTATACTCCTCCCAAAGACTTTGAAGACCCTCATATTGTCCAGTGAAACCGCATAAAGAGGCTGTATTTACAACCAAAAGAGCTTTTCCTTTAAATTGAGATAAATCCATCTGACTTCCATCAATTGACTCAAAACTAAAAGAAAAAGCATTGGTTCCGTCCGGATAAGCCTCTGCATAGCTATTACCTTGGTTAAAACCTAAGAATACCAATAATGTTAATAATAATTTTTTCATTTTCTTACCTATATTTAATTTAAATCTTTGGAAGTAATTTCCATTTTAGCTTTTTATTTTTAATCGTAGCAATAAGATCA
>PAGD01000014.1 GCA_002704345.1 Rhodobiaceae bacterium
ACTAATGCTCCAAGTGCTACAGCACATATTGGAATTGAATATACTGCAGATTTTACAGACTCAAATCTACAAATTATTTCTCGGTTAGATTATTACTGGCAGGACTCAATGTGGACTCGACTCTACAACACATCAAGAGACACAATTGACTCTTGGGATGTTATTAATGCTCAAGTTATTATTAAACCAACAGACTCTGATTTTTATGCAAGACTTTGGGTTCAAAATCTAGCTGATGATGATAACCAAACTGGTGCATATTTTACAGATCCTTCTTCAGGTCAATTTAGAAATGATTTCTATATGGAACCTAGAATGTTTGGTGTTACTTTTGGAGCTAAGTTCTAAACTTAGATCATAAAAGAAATTAAGCGCGGTAGAAATATCGCGCTTTTTTTTGACTATTTTTTTGAAGTAATAGAGAGAAAAACTGTTTCTAAAGACGCCCCTGAAACAGTGAAATCACTAACAGCTAAGCCCGATTCTTCAACCTTTCTGAGGATATCTCTTGAAGTCTCATTTTTTGGATTATAGCCTATTATAATGTTCTTATCTTTATCAATTATTGCACCCATATCTATTAAAGTAGGGCTAAGCTCTTCAATATCTTCTATAGGTTTAATAGTCAGACTTTTAGAGTCAGCATCATTTAAAATTTCTTGTGTTGGTGCACATCTTACGATTTGCCCATTATCTACAATTGCTATTGTATCACAAAGCTCTTCAGCTTCTTCAAGATAATGGGTTGTTAAAATAATTGTTGTTCCATATTCATTGAGTTTTTTAATGTAAGTCCATAATTGTTGTCGTAACTCAATATCAACACCAGCAGTTGGCTCATCTAATATTAAAATAGGAGGCCTATGAACCATAGACTTAGCGACAAGGAGTCTTCTTTTCATTCCGCCTGAAAGTGTCCGTGTATAAGAATCTGCCTTATCTTCAAGATCAAGAGTTTTTAAAAGAAAATCTACGTTTCGATCCTTAGGCATAACACCATACATACCAGCTTGTTGATTTAGTGTTTCTCGTGGTGAAAAAAATGGATCAACATAAATTTCTTGAGGAACAACGCCTAAAGATGCACGGACAGATCTTGGGTTTTTATCAAGATCAAATCCCCAAACGATAGCTTTACCTGATGTCTTAAGGGTTAAACCAGCAAGAATATTTATAAATGTCGATTTACCGGCGCCATTTGGGCCTAAAAGACCAAACATTGAGCCTCTAGGAATATTTAAGTCAATAGAATCAAGTGCTAGTAAATTTCCTGTACCACCAACACCTTTGTACTCTTTGGATAATCCTTTAATCTCAATTGCACTATCTGGAAGAATTTCGTTTTTCATGTCACTCTATATATATTTTAATGTAGTATATTTGAATCTTTCATCTACACAAACTAAGTGCAATAGTAAAATATAAAACAAATGAAGAATAATCAAAAACATATATATCTTGTAGACGGCTCTACATATATTTTTAGAGCCTACCATGCCCTCCCACCTCTAACACGAAAATCAGATGGGTTTCCAGTGGGTGCAATATCTGGTTTCTGTAATATGCTAGATAAACTTATACGAGATGAAAAACAGAAAAATAATTTAACACATCTTCTTGTTGTCTTTGATGCCTCGGGAAAAACTTTTCGTAATAAAATATATTCCGACTATAAGGCTAATAGATCATCTCCACCAGAAGATCTTATTCCACAGTTTCCTATTATTAGAGAAGCAACTGATGCATTTAATGTCCCTCACGTTGAGCTATTGGGATATGAGGCTGATGATTTAATTGCAAGTTATACTAAATCGGCTCTTTCAAAAGGTATGCAGGTAACGATCGTTTCATCAGATAAAGACTTGATGCAATTAGTAGGTAAAGGCGCAAGCATGTTAGATACGATGAAAAATCGTATAATTAATGATAACGAAGTTATTGAAAAATTTGGGGTAAAACCAGATAAAGTTATTGATGTTCAATCTTTAGCAGGAGACTCAATTGATAATGTCCCCGGTGTTCCTGGCATAGGAATCAAAACAGCTGCTCTATTAATTAATGAATATGGCAATTTAGATAAGTTAATTGAGAACGCTTCACAAATTAAGCAAACAAAGAGAAGAGAGAGCATTATAGAGTTTGCAGAGCAAGCCAGGATAAGTAGAGAGTTAGTTACACTAAAAGACGATATTGAACTTCCAATATCTATTGATGATATAGAAATTCAATCAATAGAGCCAAAGAGATTAATTGCTTTTCTAAAAGCAATGGAGTTTAAAACACTAACCGAAAAAAAAGCTAAAGAATTTAATATTTCAATTGATGAAATAGATTCACAAAAATTAGAATTAAACTTTAATCCCTCAGAAGATATACAAAAAAAAGAAAAGACTGAGGAAAATATCAAAAATTTTGAATATGAGAAGTATTCCACCATTCATAACATTGAAGAACTGATAGAATGGAAAGAAAAAATTTTAGAGAAGGGCTTCGTCGCAATTGATACTGAAACAGATTCTTTAAATGCAATTGAGGCAAACCTTATAGGGTTTTCAATGGCCATTAATAATAATGAAGCCTGCTATATACCATTAAACCATTTAGAAGAAAGACCGCAAATAGAATTAAATCACGCATTAGAGATTTTAAAAGAAATAATGGAAGACGAAAGTATTTTAAAAATACTTCATAATAAAAAATATGACGGATTAGTTCTCCAAAAATATAATATATCAATTACACCTTACGATGATACAATGTTAATTTCATATTCAATCGGCTCTGGTGGAATAAGGCATAACCTAGATGCATTAGCTAAAAATTACCTATCACATAATACAATGTCATTTAAAGAAATTGCAGGAACAGGTAAGAGCCAAAAATTATTTAATGAAATTGATATTAATACAGCTACTAAATATGCTGCGGAAGACGCAGATGTAACTCTCAGACTATGGAAAATTTTAAAGCCTAAGTTAACACAAGATAGGCTTTCTTCTGTTTACGAAACAATTGAGAGACCTTTGGCAAAAGTAATTATGGATATGGAAAATCATGGTGTTTCTATAGATGAAAAAATACTCAATAAATTATCTGAAAAATTTGAAGGAAAAATAAAGAATATTGAAAAAAGTTGTTTTGAATTAGTAGGAGAGGAATTTAACCTTGGGTCACCTAAGCAAATTGGTGAGATATTATTTGATAAACTTGGCATAAAGGGCGGAAAAAAAACTCCCTCGGGATCTTGGTCTACTGACGCTGATACTCTGACTTTTCTAGCCTCAAACGGTAATGCTCTTCCTAAACTCCTCTTGGAATGGAGAGGACTTTCAAAATTAAAATCAACTTATACTGATGCACTTCCAACATTTGTTAGTAAAACAACTAATAGAATACATACATCTTATGCTATGTCATCAACATCAACAGGGAGACTATCATCGTCAGACCCTAATTTACAAAATATACCTATCCGTAATGAAGATGGGCGTGAAATTAGAAGTGCATTTGTTGCAGAAGAAGGAAGTTCTTTGATTAGCGCTGATTATAGTCAAATTGAATTAAGGATTATTGCCCATATGGCGGATGATAATAATCTTAAACAAGCCTTTAGAGAAAAAATTGACATTCATTCCTTAACGGCATCAGAAGTTTTTGGGATACCCTTGAAAGATATGGATAATGAAACAAGGCGTAAAGCGAAAGCTATAAACTTTGGGATAATTTATGGTATTTCTGCTTTTGGTTTATCTAATCAACTTGATATATCACGATCTGAGGCCTCTGATTATATAAGATCATATTTTGAAAAATTTCCATCGATAAGAGATTACATGGAAACAACAAAAGAATTTGCAAAAGATAATGGATTTGTAAAAACCTTATTTGGAAGAAAATGTATAATAGAAGGCTCTGCAAATCGTGGTCCCGGAGGAAAAGCTTTCATGGAAAGAGCTGCAATTAATGCACCAATTCAAGGTACGGCAGCTGATATAATTAAAAGAGCTATGATAAAGATCCCTCAAGTTTTAAAAAAGGAAAGTCTCTCATCAAAAATGATTATGCAAGTACATGATGAATTAATTTTTGAAACCAAGGATGATGAAATCGGCAAAACTATAGAAATAGTAAAAAATCAAATGTCTCAAGCTCATAAACCAGTTGTTAATTTATCAGTTGATTTAGAAGTAGAAGCAGCCTTTGGAAAGAATTGGGATCAAGCACACTAAATGTAAAATTATGATAGATTAATTCTTGGCGCTGCCTGAATAACATCTTGGTCAACATGCTCTTCATAAGTTGAAAAATTATTAGTAAACATTTCTACTAGTTTCGTTGCTTGAGCATCATAATTATCTTTATTTGACCAAGTATTTCTAGGATCTAGTATAGTTTGATCAACTCCCTCTACTGATAAAGGTACTTCAAATCCAAAAAATTGGTCATTTCTCATTTCAGCACTATTAAGTGTTCCATTTAAAGCGGCAGATAATAAAGCACGAGTAGCTTTTATAGGCATCCTATTACCCACACCAACTGGTCCACCAGACCAACCTGTATTGACCAACCAACAATTTACATCGTATTTATGAATAAGGTTCTTTAATAAATTACCATATTCAGATGGGTGTCTTGGCATAAAAGGTGCTCCAAAACATGCAGAAAATGTTGCCTCGGGCTCAGTTACACCCTTCTCAGTACCAGCTACTTTTGCAGTATAACCAGATAAAAAATGATACATTGTTTGAGATCCTGAAAGTTTGGCGATTGGAGGTAAAACTCCAAAAGCATCGCATGTCAAAAGAATAATATTCTTTGGTATAGGGCCTCTCCCAGTTTCACTTGAATTTGGAATAAAGGATAAAGGATAAGCACCACGAGTATTCTCAGCAAGAGTATCATCATCAAGATCTAATTCACCAGTTTCTTCATTTAGAACTACATTTTCTAAAATAGTTCCTACCTTTTTAGTTGTTTCATATATTTCTGGCTCTGCATCTTTTGATAATCTTATCATTTTAGCGTAACAACCGCCTTCAAAGTTAAAGACACCATTCTCTGACCATCCATGCTCATCATCACCAATTAAAGTTCTTTTTGGATCTGCAGATAGAGTTGTTTTTCCAGTACCTGAGAGGCCAAAAAATATTGCAGAGTCATTTTCGTTTCCAACATTCACAGAACAATGCATTGGCATTACATTTTTAGGAGGTAATAGAAAATTTAGCATTGTAAATACAGATTTTTTAATTTCACCTGCATATGATGTTCCAGCTATTAAAACAATCTTTTTGGCAAAGTTAACCGCTATAACTGTTTCTGAACGAGAGCCATGTCTATTTGGGTCAGCCTTAAAGCTTGGTAAATCTATTATAACAAACTCAGGATCGAAATCCGTCTTTTCTTCATCTTTAACAGTTATTAATAAATTTTGAATAAATAGAGAATGCCAGGCATATTCTGTATAAATTCTTGTGGGTAATCTATATTGAAGATCTGCCCCACCATAAAGATCCTGAATAAAAAGATCCTTATCATTTGAAAAATCGATCATGTCTTTATAAAGAGTATCAAAATTATCCTCAGACATTTCTTTTGCGTTATTCCACCAAATTGCATCTTCGTTTGCAGATTCCTTGACAACGAATTTATCTTGAGCAGATCTGCCAGTATGTACCCCTGTTTCTACAACCATGGCGCCGTCTTTAGATAACTTTCCTTCGCCGCGTTCTAATATAATTTTATATATTTCTTGTTGATTTAAATTCCAGAAAACACTATTTAATGATGAAAATCCATGATTTTCGGGACCTGATGCTGAAAAATTTTCACCTACTTCTCTCACTATTTACCCCTTAATTTATAAATATAATTCACACTTATATCAGAAAATTCTCAACAAGCAATGTAAGGTACTATATAGTTTATTCAAGAGAATTAGTTAACTAAAAAAGGCTTAAAATGACTCATATATGTTTAATTGACGATGATCAGAATATTCTAGCTTCTTTAAGCTTAGCACTTAAGTCTGAAGGTTATATAATTAGTACTTTTTCAGATGGCCTTTCTGGATTGAATTCGCTTAAAGAGGATGATTATGATATTGCTATATTAGATATTAAAATGCCTAGGCTTGATGGTTTAGAGGTTTTACAAAAACTAAGACAAGCATCTAATTTACCTGTCATTTTTCTAACCTCAAAAGATGAGGAGGTTGATCAACTTCTTGGCCTAAAAATGGGTGCAGATGATTATATTACAAAACCATTCTCACAGAAATTATTAATTGAAAGAGTAAAAGCTATTCTAAGGCGCTCTAAAGATACTCTGACTTCAAATGATAAAGAAACCAGTAATATAATAAAGAGAGGAAAGCTATCGTTAAATATGAGTAGATATGAGTGCTTTTGGGATGATGTTGCAATTAAATTAACGGTCACAGAATTTCTTCTTTTGGAATCTTTAGCATCTAGGCCAGGATATGTTAAAAGTAGAGATCAGCTTATGTCGGCTGCTTATGATGATGATATTTATGTAGATGATAGAACCATCGATAGCCATATAAAACGATTGAGAAGAAAGTTTAAAAATTTAGATAAAAATTTTGAATCAATTGAGACACTTTATGGTGTCGGGTATCGTTATATTAAAGAATAATGTTTAGTTTCTTAAAAATAAAATCTCTAGGTTCAAGAATTATTGCGATAAATTTAATAGGTCTAATCTTTCTTGCCATAGGGTTTATATTAGTTGATAAATCTGAAAATAATCTTATTGAAGCCAGGAAAGAAGCTCTTATCTTGCAGGCAAATCTTATTGCATTTTCTTTTACATTGAGTTCAGACGTCTCAAGCCAAGATAATAATATAGATAATTTATTCTTAACGAGAAATTGGTCATCAACAAAAATTGCTAGAACTCAAATCTTCAATGATAATCTCATTAAAATATTTGACTCGAGAGACTTTCAAAAAAAAGAAGATGAAAAAGAAGAATCTCAAAAAATTTTTTTCTCAAATTATATTAAAAAGATCGTTGAATTTTTTGATAGAGATGCACCCCTTTTACCCGAAGTTGGATACTCTAGTGCTGACCTAAGAGAAGCTATTCAAGGAAAAACAAAAGCATCAGAGTATAAATTAAGAAATGGTGGGATCACCGTTCATGTAAGCATACCACTTGAAAGAAATAACTCAAAAAAAGAAGTTCTGTTATTATCAACTCAAGAAGGTGATATAGGAAGAATACTGCAGGAAGAAAGGCAAAGATACTTAAGAGCCTTTATTATCGCTCTATCAATAAGTTTATTCCTATCAATATCTTTATCGAGCACAATTGCTAGGCCTCTTAATAGACTTGCTAGGGCTACAGAAGGCGTTTCTAATGCTGGTATTGGAGAAATACCTGCTATGGAAGGTAGAAAAGACGAAATTGGAGTATTAGCAAAATCAGTAAAAAGAATGACAAGAGCTCTTCAGGATAGAGTTAAGTCCGTTGAGGCGTTTGCTGCTGATGTTGCGCATGAACTCAAAAATCCATTAACATCTCTTCAAAGTGCTATAGAAACCATACAAATATCCAATGAAGAAGAAGAGAAAAAACAATTAATTAAAATTGCCTTTAAAGATTTAAAAAGATTAGACCGTTTAATTTCTGATATCTCATCATCGTCTAGGCTAGAGGTAGAGCTTGCAAAAGGTGAATTTGATATAATAGATATTAGAGACGTTCTAGAATCTGTAATGGAGGTAACAAAAACAAATATTACTAAAAAAATGAATGTTGATATAAATCTTAAATTACCTAAAAATAAAATAGAGATCCTTGGAATTGGCGACCGTATTGCGCAAGTATTTTACAATTTAGTAGATAATGCATTATCATTCTCTAAAGAAGGTTCTACTATAGATATTGTTGCTACAACGACAGAAAACGAAGCTATTATAGAAATTAAAGATCAAGGACCTGGTATCCCAAAGGAAAATCTTGGAAGAATTTTTGAAAGGTTTTATACATTCCGACCAGAAGAAAAAACCTTTGGAAATAATTCAGGGCTTGGCTTATCAATTTGCAAACAGATAATAAAATCATTAAATGGAACGATAATTGCTACTAATGCATTGGAAGGTGGTGCAGTTTTTACTATAACCCTTCCATTAAGCAAAAATAGGAAAGAAAGAAAATGATTGGTATTATTATTGTAACGCATGGAAATTTAGCTTTAGAACTTAAGTCTGCAATGGAGCATATCTTAGGAATTCAAAAAAATATTGAGATAATATCTATTAAACCAGACGATGATTTGGAAATTAAAAAATCTGCCTTAGAAGAATCAATAAAAAAAGTTGATGAAGAAAATGGAGTTATAATTTTAACAGACATGTTTGGTGGAACTCCTTCAAATTTAGCTATATCTCTCCTGAAAATAGGAAAAGTTGAAATAATATCAGGTGTTAATCTCCCAATGCTAATAAAATTAGTTGGCCTCCGTGATTCCAATGATCTTCAAAAAGTTGCTACAGAAAGTAAGGAGTCTGCTCAAAAATATATTTCCATTGCCAGTGAAATATTATCTGAAAATAATAAATAGCCTTCTTAATAAATTTAATTTCAAAAAGATTATTATACTCTTAAATAACTTGTTTAATTTTCGTGTAATATCTTAATTTTCATTATATATAGTAGTTAAATATTTATCTGGAGAGTATTATGAGTTTTGATGATTATAAAGTAGCGGATATTAATCTAGCAGAATGGGGCCGTAAAGAAATAGCTATAGCCGAAACTGAAATGCCTGGGCTCATCTCACTCAGACAAGAATATAAAAGCGAGCTTCCATTAAAAGGCGCCAATATTGTAGGATGCCTTCATATGACTGTACAAACAGCTGTTTTAATTGAAACATTAATTGAGCTTGGGGCTACAATTAGATGGTCATCATGTAATATTTTTTCAACACAAGATCATGCTGCCGCTGCAATAGCTGCAAAAAATATTCCGGTTTTTGCATGGAAAGGTGAAACTGACGAAGAATATGATTGGTGTCTCGAAAAAACTGTTCAGGGGCCTGATGGGTGGAAGCCTAATATGATACTCGATGATGGCGGAGATTTGACACAATTAATACATAAAAAATATCCTGAAATATTAGAGAATATAAAGGGATTATCAGAGGAAACTACAACCGGCGTACTTCGTCTTTATGAGATGGAAAAAGATGGCTCATTAGGTGTTCCAGCTATAAACGTTAATGATTCTGTAACTAAATCAAAATTCGATAATCTATATGGATGTAGAGAAAGTTTAGTTGATGGAATAAAAAGGGCAACAGATGTGATGCTAGCTGGAAAAACAGCAGTTGTTTGTGGGTTTGGTGATGTAGGAAAAGGATCGGCGGAATCTTTACGCTCACAAGGTGCTAGAGTCGTAGTTACCGAAATTGATCCTATTTGTGCACTACAAGCAAGCATGGAAGGGTATGAGGTTACAACAATGGATGAATTAGCCTCTAAAGCAGATATATTTGTAACCGCAACAGGAAACAAAGATATTATTACAATTGATCATATGCGTGAAATGAAAGATAGAGCAATTGTTTGTAATATTGGTCATTTTGATAGTGAAATTCAAGTAGATGCCTTAAAAAATCTTAAATGGCAAAATGTAAAACCACAGGTTGATGAAATTGAGTTTCCTGATGGTAAAAAAATAATACTTCTTGCTGAAGGTAGATTGGTAAACCTTGGCTGTGCTACTGGACACCCAAGTTTTGTAATGAGTGCTTCATTCTCAAATCAAGTTCTTGCTCAAATTGAACTATGGAAAAATAGTCAAAATTATGAAAGAAAAGTTTACGTTCTTCCAAAAAATTTAGATGAGAAAGTAGCTTTGCTTCATTTAGATAAATTAGGGGTAAAACTAACTACTCTTACAAAAGACCAAGGTGAATATTTAGGCTTAGATCCTCAGGGTCCATTCAAGCCAGAACATTATCGTTATTAATTTTTAAATTACTTCCTTTATCGGTATTTCTTTGTTTTGTAGCTTTTCTAAATCAATTTCTGTCTTATTAAAAATAAATCTTCGTGACATCATATGATCAGGTGCAGAATTAACACAATCAGATGAAATCATATTACCATCCTTAAAATAAAAGACAGAAAATGAATTGTTCTCAGGCTTTCCTCTGACTATATATTCATCATAATCAGTATTTAATCCCGCAATTTGAAATTTTAAATCATATTGATCTGACCAAAACCAGGGTATTTGATTATAGGGGATAAACTCACCCATTATAGAAGATGCAACTGTTTTTCCTTGTTCAATTGCGTTATGAACTGATTCTAATCTAATATCCCTCTTGTAAAATGCGCTAGGATGAAGTGTACAATCGCCTGCAGAAAATATATTACTATCAGATGTAATACAGAATTCATTTACCACAATACCATTATTTGTTTCAATTCCTGCCCTTTCAGCAAGGTCTTGGCAAGGTAATACACCAATTCCTACTACAACAATATCTGCCTCAATTATTCCCGAAGAAGTTTCTACAGAAGAAACGCTCAAGTCTCCGTTTATTCCAATAACAGAAGTACTAGTCCTTATCTCTACGCCATTAGATTCATGATAAGAATGATAAAAAGATGAAATTATAGGGCTAGTGACTCTTTCAAGAATTCTATTTGCCATCTCTACAACCGTCACGTTCAAGCCTAACTTCTTTGATACAGCTGCAACTTCTAGGCCTATATAACCACCACCAATTATCACCATACTCTTAGCACCAATTAGTGATTTTTTAATTCCTTCAACATCCTTAATTGATCTCAGATAATGAACACCTTTTAAATTAGGATTATCAAGAGGGATAAGTCTAGGGGAAGTTCCTGTAGAAATAACTAAATTATCATAGTTGATAGTAGATTCTTCACCATTATTTTTTGAAAAAGTTAACTTTGAATTACTCCTATCAATTTCTTCAACATAGGAATTTAGCATCACATTTATATTCTGATCTTCATAAAATTTTTCAGGCTTAAGGTAAAGTCTTTCAGAGTCTAACTCCCCAGACAGATATTTCTTCGATAATGGAGGTCTTTGATATGGAAGATACTCTTCAGAAGATAAAATACTAATATCCCCAGCAAAGTTTTTTTGCCTTAGTGATGTTGCTACTTGAGAAGCAGCCTGACCACCACCAATAATTACTATATTTTTTTCGCTCATACTAAAATCTTTAAAAAGGATTATATTTGAAGTATTCTTTTAATATATATTATCTATAAATGTTACTATAAAAAATGTCAGAAATTATTTTAAATCTACCATCAGAAAAAGCAACAAGTGAGTTTGGTAAAAAAATATCAGAAAATCTTAAAATAGGGGATATCATATATCTATCGGGTGAAATGGGCTCTGGAAAAACAACTCTTGCTCGCTCAATTATTAAGAATCTTTTACCAGATGATTTAAAAAATACTACAGTACCCTCCCCAACATTTACTCTTATTCAAACCTATAATGGTAAAAATTTTGATATAGGTCATGCTGACTTATATAGAATAGATAATTCTAACGAGCTAGATGCTCTAGGTATAGAAGATATACTTTATAATGGAGTAGTATTAATAGAGTGGGCAGAAAAAATAAAAAATAAATTAAATTATAATATAATGGAAATAAAAATAAGCTTCTCAGAAGAGGAAAGAATAGCTCAAATAAAAAATATCCAAGGATGGGATAGTAGGATTAATGAGTTATCAGAGTAGGCCATAAAATGATTGAAACAGATGGAATATTTGATTGGGAAACTAATGGAATTAATAATGGATTCCGTTATCCACACCAAATAGCAATAATTGATAATGATAACGAGGCTAGATTAGAAATAAAAAACTTTAGAATCCCTCATTATGAGCTACCGAGTCCATATGCATTAGCAGCAACAAATATGAATTGGAAAAAATTAAAGGAAGGCCCATCACTTTATGAAAAGCTTCCAGAGATTTTAGAAATATTATTAGATTATGATATTTTATGGGCATATAATTCCTCATATGATACAGGAGTCTTAACTGAAGCATTGTATGCTTGCGGTCATTTTCCATATTTGTATAAAGATAAAGTAGTCTGTGATGCATTACCTTATATTTCATTAGCGTCAAAACTTTTTCCAAAGATTTTATCGATACCAAAAAAAGAAGATGGTAAATTAAGTCATAAATTATCAGATGTTTTTAATAAAAATTTTCAAAAAGACGATACTATAATATGGCACCAAGCTGATGGAGATGTGAGAGCAACATCAAGATTACTTAACAAAATAAAAAAGGAAATACCAAAATTTTGGGAATACAGAAGTCGAATGTTTAGTAAGTTCGCAAGGCAAGATTTATTTAATAATATGTCGGTTTGGGGGCGCTATTATTATCCCACTCAACAAATAAGCCCTATGCTGCCTATTTATGAAAGAGACCGAGATAATTATTTTTCTATAGATTTAAGTAAATATGAGAGCTCAGGTGGGCTTTCTGAGAAAGATAAAGAGAAAATTATAAATCATAGTAATGATAATAATAAAAAACTACCTGATTGGTTGCATGCAACATACTTAAAAACCCCTGGTATAATTTTTAATCCCGACTGGTTCGACTTAACATTAGACTACAGTTTACCTAACGATATAGAAATTCAAGAGATTATGGATCTTATCAATAAGTATTTACCGGGACCTAAAATTTGGCCGAAAAAAGAAATTAATTACCTAGAAGAAGATTTCTTTGGTTTTCCCTCTAATAATGACAGGCTTGCGTGGGATTCTTTTCATAAATGTGATAGTTGGGATGAAAAAATACAAATAAAATTTAAAGATCAAAAATCAAAGCGTGTTGCACAAAGGATAATTTTTGATAACGCACCTGAAACTTTAGATGACCAGCCATATAAGGTAATTATTGAATTCATAAAAGCTAGGTGGAAAAATAATAATAGTAAGGTTCCGTGGGTTACTATTTCAAAAGCCATAGAAGGAATTAATTCATTAGAGAAAGAAGGTAATCTTGATATTTTTGACGGCTATAAAGATTATTTATTAAGTTTAAATCAAGAATTATAATATTGAAATAATACTTGCATGATTGACTTGTCTTTCTTAGCTTAATAGAAACTGATTCTTGGAGATAATATGAGCCTAATTAATGTAACCGATGAAGAATTTCAAAATACTATTTTAGAGAATAAAGGTCTTTGTTTAGTTGATTTTTGGGCAGAATGGTGCGGACCATGCAAACAGGTTGGGCCAATACTTGAAGAACTAGCAGCTGATGATAAAATCAATATAACTATTGCTAAGGTAAATATTGATGAGAATCCTAGAACTCCAACAAATTACGGTGTGCGAAGCATTCCAACCCTTATGTTATTTTCTGATGGTGAGCTAAAGGACACTAAAGTTGGTGCTTTGCCAAGGCAAGAGCTTAAGGAATGGATAGAAGAAAATAGCTAGTCCATTAAAAGTGCTTCTGCTGCCAAGTATAAAGATCCACATATTAATATTCTTAAATTATCTCTTAGCGCAATACTTTCTAGAGCTTCGCTAATAGATTGCTTCTCTAAAATATTAAAACCCATTCCCTTGGACGCATTCGTTACTTGATCAAAATTAATTGACTCCCTATTTTTAATTGGAACAACTAGTATTTCTCTTACAATTCCTTTAAAATTATCAAGAAATTTATCTATTTTTTTATCTTTAGACATGCCCAGAATTAGAACAGTTTCCTTTTTATTTTTTTCATTCATCCTAATAATTTCTTCTGCAATAACATTTGACCCTGCTGGATTATGACATCCATCTACCCAAATATCGCAACTATCGTTATTTATGATTTTTAGCCCTCTAGATAATTCCATTAGTCTTCCAGGCCAGAAGGTTTTTGCTATACCATCTTTTATTTGATTATCATTTAATTCAATTTTTTCTTTTTTCTGAAGAATTTTTAAGCTAGCAATACACATCCCGGCATTAATTATTTGGTGGTCACCCTTTAAGCCAATTGACTGAAATTCAATTTTATTATCGCCATCNTCATATTTAATTATTNTATTAATNTTTTTAATAGTCCAATCTNTNCCATAAAAGAAGCCTGTAGAGTTTTTTTGAGACAAANTATCCTTAATTAAATCTTCCAAAGACTCTTCTTGAGGCCCAAAAACAACTGTTGATTTATGATTAATAATCCCTAGTTTTTCTATAGCTATTTTTTTTATCGTATCACCTAAAAAGATTTCGTGATCAAGTGAAATTGGAGTAATAATAGAGAGGTCTTTATTGGGAATAGAGTTTGTAGCATCATNACTTCCCCCCATGCCCACTTCAATTAAACTCCAATCACTTGTATTTCTTTTAAATAATTCAAAAGCGCAAGCAGTCATAAACTCAAAAAAAGATATCTTCTTTTTNNCCAATATACTNAAACATTCTCTGATNACTTGATCTAGAGAATCGTCATCTATAATGCTTCCTTTAATAATTATTCTTTCATTTAATGTTTTTAAGTGAGGNGATACAAAAGCATTAACAGAATAATTATTTTCAATAAGGCATGACTTTAAAAATGCAAGTGTTGAACCTTTCCCATTTGTTCCAGCAATATGAATGACGTTAGAGAGGGTGGCTTCAGGATTACCTAACTTTGAAAGAATAGACTTAACTCTTGATAAATTTTTATCTGGGTTTATCAAAAAATTGTCATAAAAAAATTTATCTTTAAATATTTTAAGATCCATTAGANGAGGANTTTNCTTCTTTATTAAACAATATATTAATAATATTGCTAATCATTTCTTTAAGATCTTTTCTATGGACNACCATATCAATCATNCCATGCTCTAAAAGATATTCAGATTTTTGAAAACCTTCCGGTAAATTTTCATTGATAGTGTTTTCTATGACTCTNGGTCCAGCAAATCCAATTAAGGCCTTTGGTTCTGCAATATGAATATCCCCTAACATTGCATATGAGGCTGTNACACCACCTGTAGTCGGGTTAGTTAATAAAACAATATATGGAAGCCTCTCTTCACGAAGGGATTGAAGCATTACAGTTGTTCTTGGCATTTGCATCAAGGATAAGATCCCCTCTTGCATTCTTGCTCCACCTGATGAAGCACATAGAATAAAAGGACATTTATTGTTTAAGGCTTCTTCGATAGCAATAATTATGCTCTCTCCAGCTGCCATNCCTAGAGANCCTCCCATAAAAGAAAAGTCATGAACGGCCATAACTACTTGTTGTGAGTTAATATTACCGCTTCCAATAACTATGGAGTCTTTTTTATTTGTTTTTGAACGAGTTTCTTTNAGTCGATCAACATATTTTTTTTGATCTTTAAATTTTAAAGGATCTTTTGGAACATCAGGACAATCAATATATGTTATTGATCCTTCATCGAAGAGTTGCTGAAATCTTAATTCAGCAGAGACCTTCAGATGAAAATCACACTCTGGGCAAACAAAAAGACTATCTTCTGCATCTTTATGAAAAATCATTGAGTCACAGGCGGGGCATTTTAGCCAAAGGTTATCTGGTACCTCTCTTTTTTTAAATATATTTTTTAAACCAGGTGGTACAATATTTTTTAACCAACTCAATTANAACTCCTAAGTATTTAGACCACTAGAAAGATCTAACAGATAACTTATTAAAGAAGTAACCAAGTCATCATCTTTAAAATTTTCTTCTCTTAAATTCTTAATTTTTTGAACTATAGCCGATCCAACAACAACAGCATCAGAAAACTGTGAAATATTTTTTACCTGTTCTGAATCTTTAATGCCAAAACCAACACCAATAGGTATATCAGTATANGTTTTTATTTTATCGATCATNTTTTTTAATTTTTTTATATCTGGAGCTTTTGTCCCAGTTATCCCNGCAATTGAGACATAATAAAGAAATCCAGAACTTACTTTTAAAATATTCTTTAATCTCTCTGGGCTGGTTGTAGGTGTAATAAAGTTAATAAAATCTATCCCCATCTCTTTTGCTGGCAAAGAAAGCTCTTCATTATGCTCAATAGGAAGGTCGACAATAATTAAACCATCAATACCTATTAGATCACACTGTTGTAAAAAATTTTTAACCCCAAACTGAAGTATAGGATTGTAATANCCCATCAATATTATTGGAGTATAATCATTTGTAATACGAAAATTCTTTATCATGGAAAAAGTTTTTTTCATATCTTGACCATTATTCAAGGCTCGTAGGGAAGATTGNTGTATNGCTGGTCCATCTGCCATAGGGTCTGAGAATGGCATGCCAATTTCAATAATGTCTGCACCACCCTCAGGAAGAGCATTAAGAATTTTTTGAGAAAGATTAATATCTGGATCACCAGCTGTAATATAAGGAATGAAAGCTGATTTTCCGCTAATTTTTAAATCTTTAAAAGTTTTTTCTATAAGAGAGGTCATTATATCTCTATCCCTAAAATTTCAGCAACAGTAAAAATATCCTTATCGCCTCTACCACACATATTCATAACAATAATTTTATCTTTTTCGGTCTTCTTTGCTAGTTTAATAACAAAAGACAGTGCATGAGAGGGCTCTAAAGCTGGAATAATTCCTTCATATCTAGAACATATCTGAAAAGCCTCTAAAGCCTCAGAATCAGTTGCTGATACATATTTCACTCTATCTTCATCTTTAAGCCATGAATGTTCTGGTCCAATACCTGGATAATCTAATCCTGCAGAAATTGAATGTCCCTCAGTAATTTGACCATCATCATTCTGTAATAAATAAGTTTTATTACCATGAAGCACTCCGGGAGATCCTTTTGATAAAGATGCAGCATGCATAGAAGTTTCTAAGCCTTTTCCAGCGGCTTCAACCCCATACATTTCTACATCCTCATCTAAGAAAGGGTAAAATAAACCCAAGGCATTTGAGCCTCCACCAATACATGCAACTAAAATATCTGGGTTTTTTCCTTCTTTTTCATTCATCTGTTTTTTTGTCTCTTCTCCTATAACAGATTGAAAATCTCTTACCATTGATGGGTAAGGATGAGGACCTGCTGCGGTTCCTATAAGATAAAAAGTATCATCAACATTTGAAACCCAATCACGAAGAGCCTCATTCATTGCGTCCTTGAGTGTTCCGGTACCTGATGTTACAGGAATAACCTCCCCACCCAATAATTTAATTTTAAAAACATTAGGCTTTTGTCTTTCTATATCAGTTGCCCCCATATAAATAACGCAAGGTAATCCAAACCTAGCACAAACAGTTGCAACAGCGACACCGTGTTGTCCGGCACCCGTTTCTGCAATAATTCTAGTTTTTCCCATTCTTCTTGCCAAAAGAATTTGTCCTAAGCAGTTATTTATCTTGTGACTACCGGTATGATTTAATTCGTCACGTTTAAAATAAATTTTTGCACCATCAGCATACTCAGTTAATCTTTCTGCAAAGTATAGAGGACTCTCGCGACCAATATAATCTTTTGCAAAAATTTTACGCTCTTCGATAAAAATGGGGTCTATCTTTGCTTCATTATAGGCATTTTCAAGATCCAATATTAGAGGCATTAAAGTTTCTGCCACATATCGACCTCCATAATCTCCAAAATTACCTGAGGAATCAGGCCCTTCTTTATATGTATTTTTATTCATATTTATTTCCATATGCAGATCTAGTTATTTGAACAAAATCTTCAATCTTTTTTCTATCCTTAACCCCTGCTTTAATTTCTACTCCAGAAGAAACATCAATAACAGAAGCATCCGATCTCTTGATCGCCTCACTTACATTATTAATATTTAAACCTCCTGACAAAAAATAACTAGGTCCACTCCAATCATCTAATATAGACCAATCAAATACTTTATTTAACCCACCTCTTTGACTAGTAGAATTATTATCTGGTTTGGCATCAAAAAGAAAATAATCTACTGAATTTTTATACTCTTGTGTAACTTTAATATCCCTCTTATCTAAAATACCAATAGATTTTATAACTGGTAAGCCTGTTAAAGATTTAATCTCTAAACATCTTTCAACTGTTTCATTACCATGAAGCTGTATAAAAGTAGCATCAATAGAATTTATAGCTTCTTCTATGAACGCATTACTTGCGTCAACAAATACTGCAACTCTATCTAGGCTTTTTGCTGCAGTAGCAAAAGATAATTCCTTAGCAATAGATGGATTAATCTCTCGCGGGCTAGGATTGGCAAATATAAAACCAGCCATATCTGCTCTGGATTTAATTACCATATCAATATGTTCTAAAGTAGATAAACCACAAATTTTTATTTTTAAAGTCATTTTAATTGTTCAAGAATTTCTTTAGAAGCTAAAATTTGATCCCTTGCTTCAGTGATTGGTCTTCCAATTACCAATAAATCAGCACCTAATAATATAGCCTCTTTTGGAGTCATTATTCTTTTTTGATCATTAGCATTATCTTTTTCTGGTCTAATACCTGGAACAACTAACATAAAATTAGTTCCAATATTTTCGCGAATTGTAGATATTTCTTTTGCAGAGCAGACTATCCCATCTAACCCTGATTCTTTTGCTAATATTGCTTGCTTGAGAACTAACTCATTACTTGTCTCAGAAAAACCAATTTCATGAAGATCGTTATCATCAAGACTAGTTAAAATTGTAACTGCAATAATTTTAGTATTTTTGTTTCCACTATCTTTTAAAGCTTTTGAAGCAGCCAGCATCATTTCCTTGCCGCCAGAAGCATGCACATTAATGATTGCTGGCTCTAGCGCTAAAAGGGTTGTTATAGTTTTATATACCGTAATAGGGATATCATGTAATTTTAAGTCTAAGAAAATTGGTATATTAAATTCTTTTATAGTCTTAATACCCGAGGGGCCGAAAGAATTAAAAAACTCCATCCCGAGTTTTATGCCACCTATATGATCTTTTAATTTTAAAGCTAAGGATTTTGCTTCATCTAGCGATGAAGTATCTAGTGCAAGCATAATAGGATTTGGAAAAACCTTATTCATTTATAACTCCAAAGTGGTTCAAAATTTTAACCATTAAGTAATGAACTAGGATTTATAATTAAGTCTATCCCTTATACTTTTTCCAGGCTTAAACATTGGAACATTTTTTGCAGGAACAACTACATTATCACCTGTTCTAGGATTTCTTCCATTTCTAGCGTTTCTATGTCTTACAGAGAAAGTCCCAAAACCTCTTATTTCAGCTCTACCCTTTTTTGATAAAGCGTTTGAAATACCATCAAGTACAATATTGACAATATTTTCAACATCTTTTTGGACAAGATGAGGATTATTTTTTAAGAGCTTTTTAATTAAAGATGACTTAATCATTTTTCTTATCATCTTCATCTTTAGATGAAGTGCTCTTATCTAATGCCTCTCCCAAAATATCGCCTAAAGATGCTCCAGAGTCTTTTGACCCATATTGCTCGATTGCTTTCTTCTCATCAGAAATTTCTAAGGCTTTTATAGAAAGAGATATTTTTCTTGATTTTGCATCATAACTTGTGACTTTTGCATCAACTTTTCTTCCTACCTCAAATCTTTCCGGATTTTGCTCAGACTTGTCTTTTGATAAGTCTGCTCTTTTAATAAAGGCAGGTATTTTATCTCCAATTTCAACATCTATACCGCCTGCCTGAGTCTGAATAACTGTACAAGTGACAACTGTTCCTTTCTTAATATCATCAAGAGAGTCCATCGGATCCCCGTCTAGTTGTTTAATACCAAGAGAAATTCTTTCTTTTGAGGGTTCTATATCAATTATTATCGCATCAATTTCTTGACCAACTTCATAGTCCTTTATGGCCTCAGGGCCACTCTTTCTCCAATCAACATCTGACATATGAACTAAACCGTCTAGTTCCTCGCTAACCTGAACAAACAAACCAAAGTCAGTAATATTTTGAATCTTGCCCTTTAATTTTGTTCCAATTGGATTATTTTGTGCAAAACTTTCCCATGGATTATCTAAGCATTGTTTTAAACCAAGAGACAGGCGTTTTTTCTCAATATCAATTTCTAAAACCATAACTTCGACTTCTTGATCTTGAGTAACATATTTATTTGGATTCTGTATTTTAGAAACCCAACTCATTTCTGAGACATGAACAAGGCCTTCTATACCACCTTCAAGCTCAACAAAGGCTCCATAATCCGCAATATTTGTTATTCTACCTTTATAGCGTTCACCCACATTATATTTCTCTTGAGCCTCAATCCACGGATCATTTTGAAGTTGCTTCATACCTAATGAAATACGCATATTTTCTTCTGAAACTTTAGTAATAAGAACCTTTATAGTTTCGCCAATACTAATTATTTCTTCAGGACTGCTAATTCTTTTCCATGAGATATCGGTAACATGAAGTAATCCATCTATACCGCCGAGATCAACGAAGGCGCCATAATCAGTAATATTTTTAACAATACCCTCTACAATTTCACCTTCTTTAAGTTTTTCCATTAAATCTGCTTTATTTACAGACATATTTTCTGAAAGAACAGATTTTCTTGAAACAACAATATTTCCCCTTCTTCGATCCATTTTTAAAATATGAAAAGTTTGTGTTGTGTACATCAAAGGTCTCATATCTCTTATTGGCCTAACATCTACCTGGCTTCCTGGAAGGAAAGCTTGTGCTCCATCTAAATCAACAGTAAAGCCTCCTTTTACTTTTCCGTTAATAACCCCTTCAACTATTTTATTTTCTTTCTGGGAAACAAGAAGATTTGCCCAAATTTCTTCACGTCTAGCTTTTTCTCTAGACAATACTGCATCGCCTAAAGCATTTTCAATTCTTTCTAGATATACATCCACTGTATCACCAATGACAAGATCGTGATCCTTACCTGATGAACAAAACTCTTCAGAAGGAATCCTTCCTTCTGTTTTCATACCAACATCAACAATTATTGTATCAGACTCTACTCCAACAACTGTACCTTGAATAACTTGACCTTCTTCACATGCATTCTCTACAAAGCTTGCCTCAAGAAGTTTTGAAAATTCCTCTACAGAACTCTCAGGAACTGAATCAATTAAATTTGACAAAAAATAATCTCCTTATACTTATTAATTTTCAACTTAATCACTTAACTTTTTAGCGACCAAAGATGAAGCTATCTCTAATGTCTCTTCTTTATTAATGTTCGTAGTATCAATAAGATGAGCGTCTTTTGCTGCAACTAAAGGTGCAACGCTTCTTTCCTTATCTCGTTGATCCCTTTTTTGCAATTGTTTTATTACTTCATCGTAAGAAATATTTTCATCGTTAGTTAAAAAATCACGTAATCTTCTTCTTGCCCTTTCCTCAAGGGATGCAGAAATAAACAGTTTTACATTAGCATTTGGGAAAATAACCGTCCCAATATCACGTCCATCAACTACTATTCCTTTATTAGATGGTGATTTTTCTTTAAATTCTCTTTGAATTTTTATTAGTATTTTTCTTACTTCGGGAATTGCCCCTATTTCAGATGCATATTTTCCTAAAATCGGTGAACGAAGATTACTTTCCTTAAGGGTATTAACTCTGAATGATTTTGCTATATTTATAACATTAGTTTTTGTGAAATCTTCTCCAAATTCATCCAAGGCTATATAAGCCAATCCCCTATACAATAACCCAGTATCAAAATATGCAAGATTGAATTTATCAGCTAAAGCTAGAGCTAAAGTACCTTTTCCAGAGCCAGCCAATCCATCAATGGCAACAGTAAAAGTCATAAAGCACTACTCATATCGGATAGTTTTATTTTTGCACCTAAAGCTCTCATTAAATTAATAAAACCTGGAAAGCTTGTATCTATGGTTTTTGTATCATCAATTGATACAGGTGAATCAGATATTAAACCTAAAATAAGTGAAGACATGGCTATTCTGTGATCAAGATTAGTATTAATAATTCCACCCCCTTTTATTCCTTTTGGATTACCCTCAATAATTAAATCGTCATTTTTTATTGCAACGTTAACACCATTGACTTCAAGAAAATGCTTTATCCCTGAAAGTCTATTACTCTCCTTTACCTTTAACTCAGAAAGACCTCTAAAAATTGATGTACCTTCAGCTATTGAAGCGGCTACAGCTAATACTGGATAATCATCGATCATACTTGGAGCTCTTGATGCTGGAACATCAATGGCTTTAAGATGACTACTCTCAACAAGAATATCATAGACATCCTCTCCAGCCTGAAATTTTTTATTGGTAAAATCTATCTTAGCGCCCATTTCCTCTAAAGATTTATAAATGCCATCTCTTGTAGGGTTCATTAAAACATTTTTAACAGTTACATTAGAATTTTTGCATATTAGCCCTGCAACAACCGGATAGGCGGCAGAGGAGGGGTCACCTGGAACAACTATATTTACTGATGTTAAACTTTCCTGCCCAGTAATACTAATTTTTGTTTTTTGTTTTTCTTCAATTATATCAATCTGATAACCGTAAATTTCTAAAAGTCTCTCCGTGTGGTCTCGAGTTTTTTGTTTTTCTATAACCGAAGTAATTCCTGGAGTATTTAAGCCTGCAAGAAGCACCGCAGATTTAACTTGTGCCGAAGGAACTGATGTTTCATAGGATATAGGAATAGGTAGTTTAGCCCCATTAACGACTATTGGAAAAAATTCTGAGGAAGTTAATTCAAATTCTGTACCAAATTCAGTTAAAGGATCAATTACTCGCCCCATAGGCCTTTTTGATAGGGAGGCATCGCCTACAAAGACTGATTTAATTGGATGAGTAGATACCAAACCCATTATCAACCTAGCAGCAGTGCCTGAATTTCCAAAATCAAGAGGCTTTTTTGGTTCTATAAGGCTTCCTATACCTATTCCATTAATAATACACTTGTTAGAATTTAGACTAATATTGGCCCCTAGTGATTTCATAGCTTCAATTGTACAAATCACATCTGTACTTCCAAGAAGCCCCTCTATTCTACTTTCACCTATTGCTATTGAAGATAGAATAACACACCTATGAGAAATAGACTTATCACCTGGTGCGGAAATCTCCCCACGTAATCCATTACTTAAACTAGAAGTAGAAGTATTTTTTAAATTGTTATTTTTTTGATCTTGATTCATTGTTAATTAAGGTTTAGCAGACATATTAGTAGAAAAAAACTTTTTTTGGTTTTGACACTATTGTTTCTTCGTGGCAATGGAGAAATAAGATAATAATTAATAGGAATTAAAATGAGTAAAAAAGATTTAGGTAAAAAGAGAGTTTGCCCTACAACAGGTAAAACGTTTTATGACTTAAATAAGGAACCAATAGTTAGTCCTTATACTGGTGAAGTTTTAAATATAGAAGCTTTGCAAGATCCAAAAAAAGATAATTCAAAAGCCGTTGAAGAAAATGAAATTACTACAAATGATGAAACTGAAGACTATGCAGATGACATAGTTGAGAGTAATGAAGAAAATGAAGACTCAGTTATCCCCGAAATTGATGAGGAGAATATTCCTGACTTAGAAAATGCATCAGATGATGAAATTGTCGAAGATGAAATTAATGAGGATTTAAGTGAATTTGATGATGAAGATATTGATGAGCTTAATGAAGATGACGACGAATTTTTAGAAGATGATGTCTCAGATGTAATTAACACTGTTTCAAAAGAAGAAGATAACTAAAAGAGAGGAAAAAGGGGCTATAGCTCAGCTGGGAGAGCGCTTGCATGGCATGCAAGAGGTCAGCGGTTCGAACCCGCTTAGCTCCACCAAATTAAAATGAAATTTTCGATTATACTTATATTAACTGGATTACTTTTTTGGACTGGATTATTTCTGTTCCAATAATTATTTGAATAAATTTTAGTTTTATTCTTAAATTCAAAAGAAAAAGTATTAATAAAACGATCTAAATAGATACATTTAAAATATTAGTATTTTGAGGTTATTGATAATTCTTATCATCAAGAATAAGATTAAATTTATAACCACAAGAGAAGAATTTAAATGATAAGTGCTATTGAATTAACCAAAGAAACTCTTAGTTTTCTTGATGCTCTATTTATATACAAGTGGACACAATCTAAAGACGATTTACAAAAACTTATTAATATAGTGACTCCTCAAGTTACAAAAGAATTGGAAGAAAATAGATATACTAAAAATATTTTAGAAAAATATTATCTAGAGCTAGAAGACTCTGAAACTTCTAGAAAAATAACTCCAAAAACCAAAGAAATACTTCCGCAAATTTCTGGAATTATGCTTCTGCGCCAAGCTATTATAGAAATTAATAAATCACAAAGGAATCCAATCACGAGTATGAGTTCTGAGGATATCAAGGCTGAGTATGGTTACTTAAGAGTTCAACTTTTAGAATATGTTAAGAGAGGAATAATTAGTAAAGAATATCACGATCAACTGCTTGATGATAACTTGCTGAAAGCAGCACAAAGAAAAGTTGATCAATATGAAGATAAATTTCATGAGATATCTAATGAACTTGGATACCAATATTTAATATATAAAAATATTTCTCTTCATAAGTGGCTCTTTTATGACGATTGGGATACTTCACTTAGTCTAGATGCCTATATTGATAAAGATAAAATGTTTGATTCAAAGGAGATTAATTAATGAAGATTAATTTTATAAATTTTATAATTAAATGCCACAAATATTTAAAGCTTAGAATTTTAGCTTAAAAAAATGTATGGAAATGATAAAAAGATAATACTAAGATTAATAATTATGGATTCTCTTAAAGGGCGTTCAATTAAACTAATAAAATCAATAGTGGTCTAGATAACTCTTTTTAATAAGATAGAAAATACTAAAACTACTAATATAAATGCAATAACAAACTTATTCATTTATTTATCGAAGAGTTCTTTCAAAGCATCTATTAGACTTATCCCTATAAGTGTATGTTTTACCATTATAAGAATAAACTTTCATATCGTTAACATTAATTATTTCCCGACCCTTTTCTACAGCTATCAAGCATTCCGAGCGCTCACTTGCATAAATATTTCCAGACAAAAGAAATAAAAATATATTAATTAAAAATATTTTTTTCATAGTCATTTTTTATCAGAATTTTTGTTTCTTCACATGCGGTAATTAGTCACTACGATTAAAAATTAGAAATAGAAATTAAGATACTAAAGTTATTTTAATTTATAAAAGGACTATTAAAATAAAATAAAGTGAAAGCAATTGTTAAAATAAAAATCAATACAATAATAATCAAAGATCTCATTATTATCTTCCACACCTATACCACTTAATAGCATCGGAAATATCTTTTCTAGTTGCCAAACCTTCTTCGTATAAGAGATTAAGGTTGTACTGTGATCCGCTATGACCTTTTGATGCTGACGCCTTATACCATTTTAAAGATTGGGTAAAATTTTGATCAACGCCAATGCCAAACCTATATGCTAAACCAAGGCTATATTGTGCTTCTATACTGCCTTGTTCTGCAGATAGTTTATACCATTTAAATGCCTCTTTAAGATCAACGCCAACGCCTAGTCCGTTTTCATACATTCTAGCAAGCTGATATTGAGCATCCCTGTTATCTTGCTCAGCAGCTTGAAGAAACCAATATGCGGCTAACTCAAGGTTTTGATCAACAGATTCACCATTAGAATAAATCCTAGCTAAGTTAAACTGAGCATCAACATAACCTTCTTGGGCCAGATTATTAATTTCTTCCATGAATTTGGAATCGGAGGCAAGTGTTAAGCTAGAAGCAGATGAAACCAAAAAAATAAATAATAGTATTTTGTACATTTTTATTTCTTAACTAATTAATGATCGCCTTTTTCTTCATGGGAATCTTTATGAACTTCGCTATGAGGAACTGCGTAAACTGTGGCTGGTTTACCTGTATCAAAAAAAACTTTACGTCCTAATTGAGTATAGTCAGATTCAAATCCCATAATTCCAACAAAAACTATAATTGCAAAAGTTGGAATAAATAAAGCCAAAACCAAAGCCATTCTTTCCCAGACCATATGCATAAAGACAGCACAAATAAAATAGGCCTTTAAAAACATAAATAAAATAACTAGGCTCCAACGAGTAAATCCCTGAAAACCTGCAAAATCTACATAATAAGAGCAAGCGCTTAATACGAAAAGTAATATCCACACCCAAAGATATGTGCTAATAGGATGTTCTTGTCCTTCTTGTGCCATTATTTACCTCACCAAAGATAGAAAAATGCAAAAATGAAGACCCAAACTAGGTCAACAAAATGCCAATATAAACCAAGTGTTTCAATTATTTCATAACGCCCCTTCTGCCATGTAAAAAATCCTCGTCGGCCTGTATCATAGTCACCGCGTAGAACTTTACGAGCTGTTATAAATAAAAATAGAACACCAAATGAAACATGGATGCCGTGGAACCCTGTTACCATAAAAAATACAGAGCCAAATTGTCTGGCTCCAAAGGGATTTTCCCAAGGCCTAATACCCTCAGCAATTAACTTGCTCCACTCAAATGCTTGCATTCCAACAAAGGAAAGGCCTAGAACCGCAGTTAAGAATAAAAGGGCGCCCGCTTGTTTTCTCTTCTTTTGGTAACCGCTTCTTACAGCCATAGCCATCGTTCCACTACTTGTAATCAATATGAAGGTCATAATAGCTATTAAAAGTAACGGTACGCTAACGCCATTAACAGTTAGTGAAAAAACTTCACTAGTATTAGGCCAAGGCTCAACTGTTGACCATCGAGCTGTCATGTAAGCAATTAAAAAACAACTGAAAATAAAGGTATCACTCAAAAGAAAGATCCACATCATAGCCTTTCCCCAGGGAACCCCTTTAAAAGCTCTTTGGTCAGAGGCCCAATCCGAGACGAAACCATCCATTCCATCTTTTAGGGGTATTTTTGATGTAGTAGCCATGAGTCTATATCCTATAAAAAGTCAAATTTATGTTAGCAAAAGCATAACAAATAAAAGTGTCCATACTATTAATAAAAAGTGCCAATAGATTGCACAGAGATTAACCTTAAGAGAAAAATCAGAGGTCTCTTTTTGAGGAATAAAACTTTTATATGTTACAACAAGCCAGGCAATTAAACCCCCAAACAAATGAAGTATATGCAAAGCCGTTAATAAGTAAAAAAAGGCATAAGAAGGATTAGTTGAAACAAAGTAGCCAAAAGAAACTAACTCCCTCCATACAAAAAGTTGACCTATAATAAAACCAAAAGTAAGGACACCAGCTAAAAGTAAATATTCTCTAGTCCTCTTAATATCACCTTCTCTTGCATTAATTGTAGCACGAGAAAAAGCAAAACTACTGAGCATAATTACACCGGTATTAAACCAAAGAAGGGTAGGCTCGGGCAGTATACGCCAGTCTCCATAGGCCATTCTTCCAATGTAGGCTACAGAAAAAAGTGAGAATAAAACACCAATTACAGCCATTAAAACGTATAGGGCAACCCTCGGTAAAGGATGAGATGATGATCTGCCGATATGATTATCATCAATAGCGGCCTGATCTGCCATCCAAGGTTTTTGTGATAATAAACTAAATATACTCAAGTTTTTTCTACCCCTAATTCTGAATATCCTTCCGCTAATTTAACTTTTTCATTAGGAACATCCTGAGGTATAAAATCATCTTNTGCNCCAGGCACACTATAGTCATAGGCCCAACGGAAAATTACCGGAAGCTCTTTACCAAAGTTACCATGAATTGGAGGCTGATCTGGAGTTTGCCATTCTAAAGATGTTGCCTTCCAAGGATTTTTTTCAGCAATAATTCCTTTTTTCGCACTCCAGAAAACATTATAAATGAAAACTAATTGAGCAAATCCAACTGCTAAAGCTGCAAGAGTGATAAATACATTAAGGTCAGCAGCTGAAGAGGTATAAAGCGCTTCAGTTTGACCCATTTCATAATATCGCCTTGGAACCCCTATAAAGCCAAGATAATGCATTGGGAAATATATTAAATATGAACCAACAAACGTTACCCAAAAATGAAAGCGCCCCATACCTTCATGAAGCATTCTTCCAGTAATAAGGGGAAACCAATGATATATAGCCCCTAATATTACTAACACAGGCGCTATACCCATAACCATATGGAAGTGAGCAACTACAAAATATGTATCAGAAAGAGGAACATCTACAATAACATTTCCAAGAAATAGTCCTGTTAACCCACCATTTAAAAATGTAACAATGAAACCAAGACAGAACAACATTGGAATTGTCAGATTTATGTTACCTCTCCACAAAGTTAGNATCCAATTATAAACCTTTAGGGCTGTTGGAACTGCNATAATAAGAGTTGTAGTAGCAAAGAAAAAGCCGAAGTATGGATTCATTCCACTTACATACATATGGTGTGCCCAAACAATAAAGCTAAGAGCTCCAATACCAACAATAGCCCAAACCATCATTCTAAAACCAAAGATATTTTTACGTGCATGCACAGATATCAAATCAGATACAATTCCAAAAGCAGGCAAAGCAACAATATATACTTCAGGATGCCCGAAGAACCAAAAAAGATGTTGGAATAAAATTGGACTCCCCCCTCCATAAGTTAAATTTTCACCGAACTCAACTAAAGCCGGCATAAAGAAGCTTGTAAGCAGGATTTTATCAAATAACATCATAACAGCGCTAACAAATAGAGCGGGAAATGCAAATAGAGCTAAAACAGTAGCTGTGAAGATACCCCAAACGGTTAAAGGCATCCTCATAAGGGTCATACCTCTTGTACGAGCCTGAAGGATAGTAATAACATAATTTAAACCGCCCATAGTAAATCCAACAATAAATATACAAAGGGAAACCAACATTAGTATTATTCCACTCTCTTGACCTGGAGTTCCGCCTAAGATTGCTTGCGGAGGATAGAGCGTCCAACCCGCTCCTGTTGGCCCACCAGGGGTAAAGAAGCTCACAAATAAAACTAAAACAGCTATTAGGTAGGTCCAGTAACTAACCATATTCAAATATGGAAAAACCATATCTCTTGCACCAACCATCAGAGGTATAAGGTAATTACCAAAAGCACCGAGAAATAAAGCCGTTAAAAGATAAACAACCATAATCATTCCATGCATAGTAATAAATTGATAATAAGTTCCTTCGCTAATAATAGAAAGCTCAGGAAAAGCTATTTGAATTCTCATGAACCATGATAAAACTAGAGCAACAAAACCAATCGCAAAGGCAGTAAGACCATACTGAATAGCAATTAATTTTGCATCTTGAGTAAAAACTTTTTCTGTCCACCAGCTTTTAGCATGATAGAGTTCAACTTCCTCTAATTCACTTTCTGGGATTATAGATTCTGACATATTATTGACCTCTTTCTAACTAATTACTTTTATTAAAAGCTAATTCTTTATTATTTTCTAATTTTACTTGCTCTTGGAGTGCTTTAAACGTCGATTGATCATTAAGCCACTGTTTATAAGCATTAGCATCATCAACCTGAACAAAACCTCTCATTGCATGGTGACCTACACCACATAGTTCAGCACATAGAATTTCATAATTTCCGGTAACTGTTGGCTTGATCCAGTAAAAAGTCACCATACCAGGAACTAAATCCATTTTTGCTCTAAATTGAGGAACATAAAAATTATGCAAAACATCAATAGATCTTAATAAAAACTTTACTGGCTTATCGTGCTCTAAATGAAGATCATCACCCTCTATTAAGATATCATCTTGNCCATTTGGATCATTCTTATTCATACCGAATGGATTGTCTGCATTGATATTTCTTGCATCGGTTGTTCCTAGAATCCCATCTTCTCCAGGAAGACGGAAGCTCCAATACCATTGTTGACCCATAGCCTCGATAGGCATCGCATCTTCTGGTGGTGAAACATAATCATCCCAAACTATTAGGCCAGGAGCAAGCAATCCAGCAACACCAATAGTTGTTAATACAGTAAGAATTACTTCAGCTTTCTTACTTTCGGGCTCGTAAGCAGCTCGTTGGCCTTCTTTATTTTTAAACCTAATAACACAATATGTCATAAAGCCTAACACAGCCACATAAACGCCACCGGTCATCCAAAAGGTCAGCTCGATAGTACTATCGATATTAGACCAATTAGAGGCAATAGGTGTCGAATACCACGGAGTAAAAATATGAAACAGTACTGATCCAATAATTACGAGTAGAAGAATAAAAGGTACCATAAAAATCCTCATTTTGAGTATACTTTGACTTAAAAAGTTGATTTTTTAAGTCATGAAATTTCCTGGATCTCAAATTACTTATTGTCCTGATAAAGTCAAGAAATACTAAAGTCATAATATAACACTTTTAATAATCATTTGTTTAAGGCAGTTTAGTGATTATAAACATTTGAGATGAAGTTATATGCCTCCTTTTTTTAAATTATTAGTTAATCTTTTTAAGATAAGAATAAGCCTAACTATCACTTTATGCGCAGTTTCAGGTGTTTTTATCATGCCAAATAATTTACTTAGTTGGTTTGAGGTCTTCATTTTGGCAATATCTACCTTTCTTGCTTCAGCTGGCTCAAGTGCATTTAATCAATACTTCGAAAGAGACTTGGACGCCTTAATGCCACGAACATCTGAGCGACCTTTTGTCACAGGAAAGCTAAGCCCAAAACCAATTTGGCCTATAATATTTGGATTAATCATTTGCATAGGCCTCATGCTTTCATTTTTTATTTTAAATCCTTTTTCTGCTTTCTATAATTTTTTAGGAGCCCTTTTTTATGGAGGTATTTATACAATATGGCTAAAAAGAAAAAGTATCTGGAATATTGTTATTGGAGGTTTAGCAGGAAGCTTTGCAACGCTTGCTGGCTCTGCCGCGGTAAGTCCTTACTTGTCGCCTGAGGCTATAATATTAGCAGTTATTTTATTTTTGTGGACACCGCCTCATTTTTGGAGCTTAGCGATGGCTATNGGTGATGATTATAAAAAAGCAAAAATACCTATGCTTCCTAATATTATTAACCACTCTACAACCACTTATATNATATTCTTTCATACAATTGTATTAGTTTTTGTCTCACTATTACCTGCTATTTATAACATGGGGATAATATATCTAACTGGAGTAATTCTCGGTGGCAGTTACTTTATTTGGACAAGTTTTTTGCTAGCCATAAAAAAGACGAAGGACGCGGCTATGAAAAACTTTTTTGCCTCATTTATTCAATTAGGTCTTTTATTGGTACTAATCATAATAGATGGGATAATTGTATTTTAATTAAATTAGTCATTATAAGCCCCATATTCCTTCAATGCATTTTCAATTCTTTTAAAGTGTTTTATTTTTGCCCATTGCAAAGCTGTTCTTCCTGTTAAATCAGTATCATCAGGATAAGCTCCTCCCTCTAACAAAGCTAAAACAGACTCATAATTTCCAAAACGAGATGCAATTATTAGAGGCGTTTCTTTATTTTCTCCATACCTATCAGGCTTTGCACCAAAATTAATTAGCTCATTAATTATAGAAATATTATTTTTACGAGCAGCTATAGAAAGGGCCGTTCTTTTCCTCCCATCTCTTTGATCAACTCTTGCACCTTTATTTAAAAGAAAAAGTGTCATATCTAACCTTCCTCTATCAACGGCCAGTAAAAGTGCCGGTACCTCATCAAAGTCAAGTTCACTTGGCGAGCTTCCTACTTGAATTGAATAAACTAGATCCTCCATAGTACCTGACTTAACTGCGCTAACAACAAGGCCCTCTTTAAAAGGGCTATTACTTTTTGATTGTGCAAGCAAATCTAGATTAAATATTAAAAGAATAGCAAATAAAAAAATTAATTTTTTTAAAATTAAATTAAAATAATGAGTAAGCATTTTTAAAGTTCCAAAACAAAGAAAAATTATAGCAAGTCTCTAATAAATAATATACAAGCATGTTATGAGAAAAGAAGTTTTATTCATAAGTTTTATTATAATTTTTATCTTTATTTCAATATATTCATTTATAAATAAGGATTTTTTTCCTAATAATCTGGTTCAAGTAATTGAAAGTCAGGACTCACTTCCTGGTGGACATTTTGTGCTTAAAGATCAAAATAACCAAGTATTTGATTCAGCTGCTTCCCAAAAACTAATGCTAATTTATTTTGGATTTACTTATTGTCCTGATGTATGCCCAACAACATTAATCAAGGTCTCTGATATAATTGATAGACTGAAAGAAGATTCAAAAGAAATTAACTCTATTTTCATTACGGTTGATCCAGAGAGAGATACGCCAGAGATATTATCAGATTATGTAAGTGCTTTTCATGAGGACATAATAGGCCTTACAGGCACAAAGAATGAAATTGATAAAGTTGCTGAAGATTGGGGTGTTTATTATCAAAAGGAGATCCTTGATGGTGAGGAGGATTATACAATGAATCATCTTGATATAATCTTCTTGGCGAATGCAAATGGAGAATTTATTGATTACTTTCCTCCAAAAATTCAATCTGTTCTAATAGTAGAGAAAATTAGAAATATCATAAATCGATAGTATTTATTAGATTAAATATCGAGATTAACNACAAGATCNCCAGAAGTAATACTTTCTTGAATAAANTCTCTTCTCTTAATCACTTCATCACCCATAAGNTCNGAAAANACCTCACTGTTATCAACNCCCTCATCGACNTTAACTTTCAATAATCTTCTAGAATCTGGATCAAGGGTAGTATCCCATAATTGATCAGCATTCATCTCGCCTAGGCCCTTATATCTCTGAATCTGAAGTCCTTTTCTACCTTCTGAAAGAACTGACTCAACTAACTCACATGGACTCTTTACGGAGTAAGATCTACCGCCTCTTTCAAAAAGATTTTTTGAACTGTCTATTAGGGGAAAATATTTAATAATATCTATAGATAACTCTGATAAACGAAGAGCATCAGCAGATCTAAAGATTCCAGGTCCAAGTGTTAGAGTTTCATAAACTCCTCTAATTTGTCTTTTAATAGTTAAACCATTACTTGGATCATACTCAGCATCCCAGCCAGCCTCGTCATCATTATACTTTAAAGTTAATCTTTGTGATAAGTCATCTAAAATTGATTTATCAATCTCTTTAGACTGATTAAAAGCCCCGCTAAGAGCTGCAGCTTCTACAAGATCAGAGTTATATCGGCTAGGAAGGTTATTAATTAATGAACGAAATTTTCTACTCTTATCGATTATATTAAGCAAATCATTTGATGAAATGGAATCTCCAGACCCTAGAGTTAAGATAGATTCATCAACCCCTGAGTTGATTAGGTAATTATCTAGATCATCATCATCTTTTAAGTATGTTTCAGAATTTCCCTTTTTAGCCTTATAAAGTGGAGGCTGAGCAATATAAAGACATCCTGAAGATATTAAAGGGTACATTTGTCTATAAAAGAAAGTAAGCAGTAAAGTTCTAATATGTGCGCCATCAACATCCGCATCAGTCATTATGATAATTTTTTTATACCTAAGCTTATTAACATTAAAACCTTCTTCACCCTCATCCTCCTCTGAAATATCCCTTCCTATTCCAGCTCCAAGGGCAGTAATAAGCGTACCTATTTCAATTGATGATAAAACTTTTGATAATCTAGCCTTTTCACAATTAATAATTTTACCTCTCAAAGGAAGAATTGCTTGGGTAGCCCTATCCCTACCCTGTTTGGCTGATCCTCCAGCTGAATCNCCCTCCACAATAAAAATCTCGCATTTCTCAGGATCTTTTTCTTGGCAATCTGCCAACTTTCCAGGTAATGACGAGATATCTAGAGCCCCTTTTCTACGTGTTAACTCTCTAGCTTTTCGNGCGGCATCTCTGGCAGCAGCAGCTTCGACAACTTTCCCAATTATTTGTTTTGCTTCATTTGGATGCTCCTCAAACCACTCACTAAGAGCATCGCCAACTAAGCTTTCTACAGCGGGCCTCACTTCCGAGGAAACTAGCTTATCCTTTGTTTGACTTGAAAATTTAGGATCAGCAACTTTTATAGATAAAACGCATGTAAGGCCTTCGCGAATATCTTCACCCACTAATTGAACATTTTCTTTTTTTGCCATACCGGAATTTTGAGCATAAGAATTAACAACTCTTGTTAGGGCACCGCGCAATCCTGCAAGGTGAGTACCACCATCTTTTTGAGGAATATTATTCGTAAAGCAATTTACTGTTTCATAATAACTATCGTTCCACCATAGAGCTAAATTAACCTCTACACCCCCTTTATTGGCACTAAGACTAATTGGCTCTTCAATCATTGGTTTTTTTGTTTGATCAAGGTATTTAACAAATTCCTTTAAACCACCTTCATAGCTCATTACCTTTTCCCAGGGCTCATCTTTTCTTAAATCTTGAAGAAGTATGGAGATATTTGAATTTAAAAATGCCAATTCTCTCAATTTTTTTTCTAAGACACGTCTATCAAATTCAATCATAGTAAATATTTTTTTTGATGGAAGAAATTTTATTTCTGTACCAGTCTCTTCCCCACAATCACCAATAATTTCGAGAGAGGATTGTGCATCACCATCTTTGAATGTCATAAAATATCTCTTATTATCTCTATTAATATAGAGTTCTAATTTTTCGGATAATGCGTTAACAACTGAAACACCAACTCCATGAAGACCACCTGAAACCTTATATGAATTTTGATCAAACTTACCACCAGCATGCAATTGGGTCATGATAACTTCTGCAGCAGAAACGCCTTCGTCATGCATATCGGTTGGAATTCCCCTGCCGTCATCCTTAACCATAACAGAGCCATCAGGATTTATAGAAACAGTTATATTTTTACAATGCCCGGCTAATGCCTCATCGACAGAATTATCAACAACCTCATAAACCATATGATGAAGACCAGAACCATCATCTGTATCACCAATATACATGCCAGGTCTTTTTTTTACTGCTTCAAGGCCCTTAAGAACTTTAATTGAGTCAGCACCATAATCTTCTTCATCTTTTTCTATTTTCTTTTTAACCATGACTTTACCTTATTGAACTTCCTTTAAACGCCCCATGCCAACCGAAAAAAATTCAGCCGAATTCTCTATGCTTGAAAACAAGCTTATATCTGTCCCAGTCATAAAAACTTGGGCTTTAGTTTTAATAATTTGATCAAAAAGTGACGACCTCCTTAATTGATCTAGGTGTGCAACAACCTCATCAAGAAGTAAAATCGGATAACGACATGATTTTTCTGCAATTAAATCCAAATGCGTTAAGATAAGGCCAAGCAAAAGGCCCTTTTGTTCGCCTGTTGAGCATTGACTTGCAAAAACACCTTTATTCCTCTCACTTACAAGAAGATCACTTCTATGAATACCTTCCAATGTTCTCCCAGATATAGAATCTTTTTTTCTATTATTAAATAAAATCTCTTTATAGCTTTTCTTTACCTCATTTAACTCATCCAAAATTAATTTATTCTCTATATTTCCTTGAATTTTTAAAAAGGCTCTGGGCCATACGGGATTATGATCTTTCTCTAAACTATTATTGAGGCTTTTAATAAGTTCGATACGAGTCAAGGCAATAAGAATTCCTTCTGAAACCATTCGCTCCTCAATTGTTCCTAGCCAAGATTTATCATAAAAATTATCCTGTAATAGCTTATTTCGTTCTTTCATAAGTTTTTCATAATTTTTAATAGAGTTAATATGATTATTATTAAAAGAAGAACACATTCTATCTAAAAATCTTCGTCTAGCTGATGGTGATTCCATAAAAATCTGATCCATAGAGGGTGTTACCCAAGATAAAGATAAAATGGAGGGAAGCGCATCAGAGGCAGTCACTTTTTTATCATTAATCTTAACATCACGCCCTCTTAAGCGTCCAGCAGATACACCAGTAGATACTTTTATAGTTTGCTTATCTGATAATACTTCAGCAACTATACCCCATTCACTTGGCCCCTTAATGTTACGAAATTGATCAAATGAAGCACTTCTAAGTCCTCTTCCTGGAGAAAGAAGAGATAATGCCTCAAGGATATTAGTTTTGCCTGATCCATTTGGGCCTAGTAAAACTACAGGCCTACCATCAAAGAAACATTTCAAATCACTATAAGATCTAAAATTTTGCAACCTTAATGAATGTATTCTATTAAAATCGTATTCAAATTCTTTTAAACTATTAACATTATTTTGATTCACTGAAAGTAATCCATATAAATTCAAACCCTCATAGGCATAAGAACATAAGTAGCTTGGGTATCATCAGAGTCTTTTATCAAGGCTGGAGAGCCTGAACCTTCTAGTGCAAAAAGCATATCGGGGCCATCTATTTGACTAGCTATATCTAAAAGGTATCTTGCATTAAAGCCAATTTCTAATTCTTCATAATTATAGTCCACAGGGGTTGTTTCAACTGCGGTCCCTGCATCCGGGTTAATAACAGTTAATGTCAAAGCGCCATCTTTTAATAAAAATTTAACAGCTTTAGATTTATCTGAAGATATGGTTGCTACTCTATCAATTGACGATGAAAAAATCTTTGTTTCAATCGATAGCTCTTTATCATTATTCTTAGGAATAACCCTCTCATAATCAGGAAAAGTTCCATCTATCAGTTTTGAGGTGAGCTGAACATCTTTTAAAATAAATTGAATTTTAGTATCTGAAACTTTTATAGTTAAATTATCAGAGGAATCTTCAATAAGCTTTCTTATTTCACCGACTGTTTTTCTTGGAATAATAATACTTGGCATTTCTTCAGCGCCTGATGGTAAATCAGACTTTATACAAGCAAGCCTGTGCCCATCAGTTGCCACTGAGCGAAGCTCATTATTTATAGAATGGAGAAAAATACCATTTAAATAATATCGAGTTTCTTCTGTAGAAATTGCAAATTTTGTTTTATCAATTAATCTCGTAATATCTGAAGAATTCATANTGAAGTTACAAGGCATTTCTCCAGAAGACATTTCAGGGAAATCTTCATCTGGCAAACAAGGTAAGTCAAAGTTTGACTGGCCAGATTTTAACTCCATTTGATCGTCTTGATTTTGTTCAATTTCAATAGAAGAGCCTTCAGGAATCTTTCTGACAATATCGTAAAGAATATGAGCTGAAACTGTAGTTGACCCTACTTGAGAAACAGTAGCTTCAACTTTTTCAATTATTTCTAAATCTAAATCTGTTGCTATTAGCGATATACCTTTTTCATCTGCATCAATCTTAACATTTGACAAAATTGGGATTGTATTTCTTCTTTCAACAACACTTTGAACATGATTAAGGGCCTTAAGAAGTACACCCCTATCAATTGATATCTTCATAAATATCACTCCTATCATCCTGAAAATCTATTTCAATTAATTAGCCTTGAAATTAACAGGTATAAAATAAACGAATCAATGAATTATTATAACAGAAATTTGACAAAAATCACTTCAGGAATTAACTTTCGAGCGACCTTGTTAACAAGTCAACTTCTTCCTGAATTGCTGAATCACTGTCTCTAAGACCTTCTATTCTTTTAACCGCGTGAATAACAGTTGTATGGTCTCTTCCACCAAATTTTCTGCCTATCTCAGGCAAAGATCTTGTAGTAAGAATTTTTGACAAATACATTGCCACTTGTCTTGGTCGAGCAATTGTCCTTGAACGTCTAGCTGATAAAAGATCGGATAATCTTAGGTTATAATAATCAGCAACCTTTCTTTGAATGTCATCTATTGTTATTCTTCTTTGAGAAGCACGAATTAAATCCTTTAGAACTTCCTGAGCCATATCAATTGTTAGAGGGCGACCCACAAAAGATGAATAAGCAATAACTCTATTTAAAGCCCCTTCAAGAACCCGAATATTTGAATCGATTTTTTGTGCTAAAAATTCCAACATATTATCATTAATAATAAGGTCAGGATTTTCTTCTAGATGAGCCTCTGCCTTAGATTGAAGAATTCCAAGACGCAGCTCGTAATCTGAAGCATGAATATCTGTNACTAATCCCCAACCTAACCTTGACCGAATTCTCTCTTCAATACCGTCAAGGTCAACGGGCGACCTATCAGCTGAAATAACAACCTGATGATTATGATCTATTAAAGTATTGAATGTATGAAAAAATTCTTCTTGTGTTGAATCTTTGCCGGCGATAAATTGAATATCATCCACCATCAAAACATCAACTGAACGAAACTGCTGTTTAAAAGACATTGTATCTTTAAACCTTAAAGCTCTAATAAACTGGTACATAAATTTTTCAGCAGATAGATATAAGACTTTTCTTTCTGGCCAATTTTTTTTAATCTCTAATGCTATTGCATGCATGAGGTGTGTTTTTCCTAAACCAACACCCCCATAAAGAAATAGAGGATTAAAAGAAACCTTATCTGCTTCTGCTATACGTTTTGCAGCCGCATAAGCTAATTCGTTTGAAGCACCAACAACAAAATTATCAAAAGATAAATTAGGATCCAGTGGTGCTCCTAACATTGAATTATGATCACCTGCTTCATTGGCCGAAACTTGAGCAGAAGAAGATGAGAGATCAGATTTACTTTGTACTTCTTCGGAAGTATCGTTCGTTTTCTTGAATTTTTGTAGATCAATTATAACGTTTTTAATTGGAGCAGAGTTACTTTTTAATATTGATAGTATTCTGTCACCATAATGTGTATGGATCCAATCCTTCATAAATTTTGTAGGAACATATAGAACCAAATCTTCGCCTACTAATTCTCCAAATTCAATATGCCTAAACCAACTTCTAAATGTTGCTTCACCTAACTCAGCGCGAAGTACTGAGAGAGCATGGTTCCATTTTTCTTTTATATCAGCATTGTTAGAATTTTTTTTGTCCACTAGGGTCACCTTATATAAATTTTAATGCTGCATCTGAAAAATTAGATGCTTTAGATGGACTATCAAAAACTTAACAGGCTCCACTTCTAAAATAATTCCTATAAAACAAGAAATATTTAAAAATTACGTTAGAGGTGAATCAAATATGATGCAATAGAATAAATTACAATTTCGTAAAATAAATTTTATTTTCTTCTTGTAAAAAAAAAATATTAGTATCTAGGAGATATTTTTTACTTTTTTAGCAAGACGAGATACTTTTCTAGAGGCTGTATTTTTATGAAAAATACCTTTTTGGGCAACTCTCATTATTTTGGGCTGAGCTTCTTTTAGGGCAGATTTTGCTTCATCAGCATTACCAGATGCGATTGCTTCTTCAACTTTTTTGATATAAGTCCTCATATTTGTAACATGAGACTTATTCCTTGCTGTTCTTGTTGCAATTTTTCTAACCATCTTTTTTGATGATGATAGATTTGCCATTTACTTAACCTCATAAAAATTTAATAGAAAGGGCGTTATATTTGTATAGTCNTAGTTCGTCAAGCTTTACTATTCTTAACTTNGTCTTATTTATCTTTAAATTCAGCTTTTCTTTTATCAATNAAAGCTGACATTCCNTCTTTCTTATCCTCAGTGGCAAACATTGAATGGAATAAACGCCTTTCAAATCTTATGCCCTCGGAGAGTGTTGTCTCGTATGANCGATTTACCATTTCCTTNGTCATCATTGTTGCTACCATAGATTTTTCAGCTACAGCCAATGCAACTTTTTTTACATCCTCAAGAAAAGTTTCTGAAGAGAATACCTGGCTAACAAGTCCGCTTCTCTCGGCTTCATCCGCATCCATCATCCTACCTGTTAAGCACATATCCATTGATTTTGATTTACCGATAAATCTAGTTAGTCTTTGGCTTCCACCTGCACCAGGACTTACTCCCAAGTTTATTTCTGGTTGACCAAATTTAGCGCTTTCAGAGGCTAAAATAAAATCACACATCATTGCCAACTCACAACCCCCACCTAATGCATATCCTGAAACAGCAGCAATAATAGGTTTTCTGCAACTAGCAACTCTTTCCCAGTTTCTTGTTATAAAATCTTCCTTATAAACATCCATATAGGATTTTGGTTGCATTTGTTTAATATCCGCACCTGCAGCAAAGGCCTTTTCTGAGCCAGTCAAAATCATACATCTTAACGAATCATCTTTTTCATAATTATCTACAGCTTGTAATAATTCATCCATCAGCGCATCGTTAAGAGCATTTAGTGCATCTGGTCGATTAAGCGAAACAGTAATAATACTATCTTTTTTTTCAATAATTATATTTTTATCTGACATATTCACTCCTAAAAATTCTTTGTATTAAATATCACCATATAGTCTATTTAATCATAAAAATTCAATTAAATAATTAAAAACTGAAGCTTTATTTTTGACATTTGGGGCAATAAAAAGTTGACCTACCAGCCTGAGTTATTCTTTTTATTTTTTGATCACAATCTTTTAAAATACAAAATTCACCCTCTCTTCCATAAACGCTAAAAGTATTTTGAAAATATCCCATTTTTCCTTCAGTATTTGAAAAATCTTTTAATGATGATCCTCCAAGTAATATAGATTCGTCTATAACTTCATTTATCTTATCTTTTAGAGTGATGAGAGGTTTTTTAGCTGAACCGTCAGAATAAACCAGCTTTTTAATTCTTTTTTTTGGATTTATTTTTGATCTAAAAAGAGCCTCACATACATAAATATTNCCAAGGCCTGATATAATGGTTTGATCGAGAAGAGCATTTTTTATTGGCCTTTCTTTTTTATAAAAGGATTTTGCTAACTCAATCTCATTAAAATTATTAGTTATAGGCTCAGGACCAAGTGATGCAATCAACTTATGATCGTTTGGATCTTTGTCAGTTATAAAAATATAACCAAACCTTCTAGGGTCGTTATAGACAACCTTAAAGTCTTCAAATTGAAAAATAATATGATCATGCTTATTAGGCTTATAACTTATGGACTCATCATAGCTTAAAATTCTGTAACTTCCAGACATACCCAAATGGGATATAATTGAAATATTATCTGACAAACTAAATAATATGTATTTCGCCCTTCTTCCGATTGATAATATTTTTTTTCCAGATGCTAGGGATACAAAATTTTTAGGAATTGGAAACCTTAATGANAAACCAGATAAATTAATGTTTTTTATAGTCTTATTAACTAAAATTTCTTCCAAACCTTTTTTTACAGTTTCTACCTCAGGCAATTCTGGCATTTCAATCTTAACTCCTTGGTGGTAATAATGATGACTTGAGGCTATGTTCTCTCAAAAAGGTATATTGTAATGACAGAAAGTAACTTTGGATACGAAAAAATAAACGACAAGGAGCACTCTTTTAGGGTTAGAGATGTTTTTAATAAAGTTGCTAATAAATATGATTTTATGAATGACGTTATGTCTCTTGGTATGCAGCGTTTATGGAAAAAAACTTTCATCAACAGCATCAAAGGCCATTCACCAGAAGGTCTTAATGTTGTTGATTTGGCCGGGGGTACTGGTGATATAGGTTTTAGATTCTTAAAAAAATTTCCTAAAAATAATTTTGTAAGTATTGTAGATATAAATCAAGAAATGCTGAAAGAAGGAGAAAAAATTTCAGAAAATATTAATCTATCTAAAAGCTGTAATTTTATTTGCTCTGAAGGCGAAACTATTTCTTTGGCTGATAATTATGCTGATATTCTAACTATCTCCTTTGGTATTAGGAATGTAAGTAACAGAGAAAAATGCCTCAATGAATGCTTTCGAATTCTTAAGCCTGGTGGAATATTTATGTGCATGGANTTCTCTCTACCCAATGATATANTATTGAGAAATTTATATGATTCCTGGTCATACGGTTTAATACCAAAATTAGGAAAATTAATAGTTGGAGAAGAGGGGCCATACAAATATTTAGTTGATAGTATAAGAACATTTCCAAACCCTGAAGAATTTAATGATATGATAATCGAGGCTGGCTTTAAAAAAACTACNATCAAACAATTAACTGGAAATATTGTTTGTATATATCGGGCGGAGAAAATCTAATTGCTCAGTGTCTTTAAAATATTTCGTCTTATGAGAGGGATTTTGGTCCTATCTAGAGAAAAAGATTTAATACCTAAGAATTTCAAGAAGTCCATGCCCCTAGTAATAAGATTGTTTCTTAATATTATGCCGTCAAATAAAGGTGATGGGCTCTCTGAATCGCTTCAAAGTCTTGGACCAACTTGGATAAAAATGGGACAATTTTTATCAACCCGTCCAGATATAATAGGCAATAAACTATCTAAGCATCTGAGAGAATTACAAGATAGCATCCCNCCATTCGATCAAAGATTTGTAGAAGAAGCTTTAATTGAATCTTTTGGTAAAGACTTTAAAAAGAAATTTAAAAAAATTGAAGAGCCAATTGCAGCTGCATCAATAGCACAAGTTCATAAGGCTTTAATTGATGTTGATGGAGTTTCAAGAACAGTGGCATTGAAAGTATTACGCCCGAATATAGAATCTAAAATTAAAAGAGATTTAAAAGACTTTTATTTAGCAGCAAAAATTCTAGAAAAGCTCTCTTCTGAGGCTAGAAGGTTGCGAGTTATAGATGTAGTCAGAACCCTCGAGGAAAGTTTGTCTATGGAAATTGATCTNAGGCTAGAGGCGGCNGCGCAATCTGAAATCATTGAAAATACTCAGGAAGATAAATTTATTGAAATTCCTGAAGTATTCTGGGACCTAACATCAAAAAATATTCTTACAACTGAATGGGTGGATGCAAATTCATCAAAAAATCTTAAAGAAATTAAAAAGANAAATATCGAGTTTAATATTGTTGGCGAAAATATTATGAAAACTTTTCTTATATTAGCAATAAGGGATGGATTTTTTCATGCGGATATGCACCAAGGAAATCTTTTTATAAAAGATGATGCTACAATAATTCCAGTTGATTTTGGAATAATGGGAAGGCTAAATATTGAAAGTAGAAAGTACCTATTAGAAATTTTAAGTGGGTTTGTAAAAAAAGATTATAAGAAAATCTCTGATATACATTTTGAAGCTGGATATATCCCAGAAAATCAAGATCGCAATAAATTTGCACAAGCATTGAGAGCCATTGGTGAGCCAATTCAAGGTCAGGATTCTAAAAGTATATCAATGGGTCATCTTTTATCACAATTGCTTGAAGTTACTGGCCAATTTGAAATGAAAACTCAGCCTCAACTATTATTGCTTCAAAAAACTATGGTAGTTACTGAAGGTGTNGCAAGAGAGTTTAATCCTGATTTAAACATTTGGAGTCTTTCGGAACCGATATTAGATAATTTATCAACCATCAAAAACTTTGATCTATCAAAGTTTCCATTCTCTCAAGAAACCATTAATTCAAATGCTAAAGAGATTTATAATTCAATAATAAATGATATAGAAAAAACAAAAAAAGATTTTAACAAAATTAAAAAAGCTTTTGGTGAGGATGGGCTAAAGATTGATAAAAAATCATTGATGCTTATAACTGAGAAAGAAACATCAAGATCAANTCATACTAAAATTGTTTTTTTAATCATATTGATATTATTTCTTTCTATCCTATTGATAAATAAATAAATTAACTTTTTAAAACATTCATTCTTTTATATATTTATAGCAATTTTGGGTATTTTAAGTTAAAGCATCATTATGAAGAAAATACTTTTAATAGTTAGTGGTGGTATAGCTGCTTATAGAGCCTTAGACCTTATTAGGGAAATTAAAAGACGTGGTGATGATGTAACCTGCGTTTTAACTAAAAGCGCAACTCAATTTGTACAGCCATTATCTTTTGGAGCCCTTTCACAAAATAAAGTTTATACAGATCTTTTTGATTTAGAAAGCGAAACAAATATTGGGCATATAAAATTATCAAGAAATTCTGACTTAGTCGTTTTAGCCCCAGCAACTGCAAATATATTAGCAAAAATGTCTTATGGTGTATCTGATAGCCTGGCAACCTCTATTCTATTAGCCAATAATAAACCTCTTTTAATTGCACCATCAATGAATGTAAAAATGTGGAATAACCCAGCAACAACAAAAAATATAGAAAAGTTAAAGTCCTATGGTCATATTTTTGTTGGTCCAGATCAAGGTGAGATGGCGTGTGGTGAAGTTGGCTCAGGTAAAATGTCTAAAGTCGAGGATATATATAAAGAAATAGAGTTATTGCTTAGCCCTGGTCCATTAAAAGGGAAAAAGGCACTTGTTACATCAGGGCCAACTATAGAGCCCATTGATCCGGTAAGGTTCATCTCTAACAGGTCGTCCGGTAAACAAGGTCATGCCATTGCTGATAGATTAAGTAAATTAGGTGCTGATACTCATCTTATAACCGGCCCTGTAAATATCCCTTATCCAGATAATGTTTCAGTTACAGAGGTAAATACAGCAGAAGAAATGTTGAATGCTTGCAAAGAATCTATTCCTGTTGATATCTCAATTTTTGCCGCAGCAGTTTCAGATTGGAAAGCATCAAAAATATCAAAAAATAAAATAAAAAAATCATTACAAGATCCTAATGATGATGAGATGGTCATAGCTATGATGCAAAATCCAGATATAGTTAAAACAATAAGCGAGACAAATATAAATAGACCAAAGCTTGTAGTAGGATTTACTCTTGAAACAGAGGATTTAATAAAGTCAGCTAGATCGAAAATGCTAAACAAGTCTTGTGACTGGATGATTGCAAATAGTCACGTTCAAGAAAATCAAAGCGTTTTTAATAGTGATATGAACGCAGTATCGTTCCTAACTAATAACTCAGAAGAAAACTGGGGTTTAATAAGTAAAAAATGTGTAGCTGAAAACCTTTGTAATAAAATTATAAAATTCTTCGAAAACGCTGCATGAAGAATCTACAATTTAAAATTCTTGAAAATGGTTATGGCCTACCTATACCAAAATATGAGTCTGAAGGTGCTGCTGGATTAGATTTATTGGCAGCAATAGGAGAGGATAAAAGTATAATAATTTTACCAGGAAGAGCAGAAATGGTTCCAACTGGTATTGCTATTGCTTTACCAAAAGGCTTCGAAGCACAAATAAGACCAAGATCTGGTCTCGCAGCTAAAAATGGTATTACAATTTTAAATTCACCTGGCACAATTGATAGCGATTATAGAGGTGAAATTTCTGCAATGCTCATCAATCACAGCAAAGTTAATTTTGAAATTGAGAGGGGTATGAGAATAGCTCAAATGATAATTGCACCTGTAGTTCAGTTTAATCTAATAAAAACAGAAACTCTTGATGAGACCAAAAGAGGCACTGGTGGGTTTGGTTCTACTGGAATAAGAGCAGAAGATGACTGCGAATAACTCCATTGAAAGATACTCTAGACAAATAGTATTAAAAGAAGTTGGAGGGCAAGGACAAAAACTTCTTATGAAATCTAAGGTATTAATAATAGGATTGGGTGGCCTTGGTTCGCCTGTCTTACANTACTTGGCAGCCTCAGGAATCGGTACAATTGGATTGGCAGATGGTGATAAGATTGATTTGTCAAACCTTCATCGNCAAACAATATTTTCATTAAAAGATGTTGGGTCTTATAAGGCAAGCAAAGCAAAAAAATTTGTATCGGCAATAAACCCTGAAATAAATGCTATCTCTTATAAAAAGAAAGTAGATCTAATTAATGTTGATAAAATTATCACTGAATATGATATAATTGTTGATTGCACTGATAATCACTCTAGCAAGATTATTATTAATGATGCATGTTTTAGAGGAGAGAAAACTTTTGTTTCTGCATCAGTTTCTGGATTTTTTGGTCAAGTATCAACATATAAGTCTTTTAAGGTAGATAGCGCTGGAATACCTTATCCCTCATACCGATGTTTAAAAATCGATCAAAATAATGAAGATGATTGCGATCACATTGGAGTTTTAGGGCCTGTTGCAGGTATATTGGGTTCGATTCAAGCTACAGAAGTGATAAAACAAATTTTAGGTGAAAAAGAGAATCTTTTAGGAAGATTATTAATATTTGATGGGTTAAGTAATAGAATGAAATTGATAAAAATCAATTGGGATCAAAACAACCCTTTAAATGGAAAAGTATAATGAGTAAGTTCAAACTTAATATTATATTGATAACTTTCTTTTCACTCTTAGGGTTAGATCTTTCATTACAGGCAGCTGAGAATGAAAATAGCTGGGGATCATTAAAGTATAATAAAACTTATTTAAGAACTGGGCCATCAAAAGATAATAAAGTAATTTGGGTTTATAAAAGAAAAGGCCTTCCAATTAAAGTAATTCGAAAAAAAGATGATTGGTATCTAATACTCCTACCCGAGAATCAAAAAGGTTGGATTAATTCAAGCCAATTTTCAAAAAAGAGAATGGCTCTAATTAGAGATACAATTAGCGAAACTGAAAAAATTATAAAAAATAAAAAACCTCTTGATGTTAGAGATATAGATAATAATCCAGTTGCATATGTTCACAATGGAGTGATTGTAAAATTATTAGGTTGTATAAATAGTATTTGTGAAGTTGAGCTAAATATAAAAAAAGAAAAATATTTTTTTAAGAATTCATACAAGCTAAATGGCTTTATAGAAAAAGATTACCTATGGGGCATTAACTAGAAAAATCATCATAAAAAGTCTTAAGGTTATCTTCGCCCAAAACAGCAATATGATTATAGTTTTTATGCTCAATACACAAGCACACTCTTTGATCTTTGGATAAAAATTTAGCTTTTTGATCTTCTGTGAAATCAAAATGTAAAAAATGAACTGAAGAAGTTTTTCCTTTTGAGTTTGTTCTTTCTACGTCAGATTCAAATCTTGCTTTTATTTTATCACTACCAATTTCCATAAAAATATATTCTTCAACGTTTCCAACTGAGGATAAAAATTCATGGCGTAAATTTTCATCTGCTATTTCAAACATTAGGGTAGTTACTAAATTAGATCCTTGAGGAATTAGGGGGTTGTAAGCGTGAAGCTCATCCTCCAATTGGCCTTCTGGGGCCCCTTCAACAAATAACATTTCTTGAACTTGATAAAGCATAGTTTTATAAGACTCAAAATAAAAAGTAGCATAAGGTCCAACGTTAATACGTCTTTTTTTCTTATAAGAAATCAGGTCAGCTCTTTTTTGTTTTCTTATTTCACCATATTTTTTATTTGATAAAATATCATCGACATTAATTTTTTTCATTATTCACTCATTTCTTCTTTTTTTAAAAATCCATACGAAACAGCCATTAACTCAATAGGATGACCAGACCGCATCTTATCTTTTGTTTCATCCTTAATTACATCTTCTTTTGTGATTTGAGATAAATGCTTAGAAGCTAATGGACAACTTGATATTACAAACGATGGATCGGATTTAGCAACTTGACGAGCAGCAGGTTTTCCGACTTTCCTTGCAAGCTCATGGGTTGGTGAGAGAACCCCAAAAGTTCCTCCATGACCTGAACATCTTTCAACTATTGATATATCTGCATCAGGAATAAGCTTAAGAAGTTCATTCGATTTTGCACCCATATTTTGGGCCCTTGAGTGACAAGCCAAATGGAGTGATATACCACCTTCGACTGGCTGCATTCCATCTACAAGGCCTTCATTTTTTGAAATATCTACAATATATTCATCAATATCAAATGCATTCTCTGATAATAATTTAACTGATTTATTTTCTGGAAGAATCAATGGCCACTCATATTTCATCATTAGAGCACAAGAAGATGTTAAAGCAATGACATCATAACCTTGCTCAATAAAGGTTTGAAAACTTTCNGCAATCCTTGAGGCTGATTCTGATACTTTCTCAATATTTCCCTGCTCAAGCATCGGCATTCCGCAACACTCGGGGTAATGGACTTTAATATCGACACCTTGAGCTGCTAGAACAGCAAGAGANGCATCGGCTATCTCTGTACGATTATANTTGGCATAACAAGAAGTATAAATAACAGCTTTTCGATTTTTAGCCTTTCCATCACTATTGACTAGAGGGATTTTAATATTCCTCATATCAAACTTTGGAAGTAAAACTCTGTAATCAATGTNGAGGAAATAATCAAAAGCCCTTCTAAATATTTTATTATTTAAGTTTGTAAAGAAATTAAAAAAGAAGCCAAAATATTTTCCAGCCTTACCATTTCTATCTGTTTGAGCTAACTGATTTTGTAAAAAAGGAGGCTTTTCTGTTTTAGCAACCTCTACAGCTCTTGCCCTAAGCATTAAATGAGGAAAGTCAATATTAAATTCATGAGGAGGAACATAAGGACATTTTGTTAGAAAACACATATCGCATAAAGTACAAGAGTCAGCAATTTTTGGAAATGCTTCACTACTTACTGTATCAAGCTCACCACTTTCAGATTCATCTATAACGTCAAAAAGCTGAGGAAAACTATCACAAAGATTGAAGCACCTTCTGCAGCCATGACAAATATCAAAGACTCTTCTTAGCTCTTCATCAAGTGATAGTTGATCCCAAAAATCTTCTTCACGCCAAGGAATAGGATGACGAATAGGAGCCTGAATAGATCCTTCCATAAGAACACCATTTTAAAGTGGGCAATAAAGAATATTACTACCCAACTATTATTGATTAATTAAACGTCTAAACTATCCAAGGTTTTTTGAAACTTTCCTGCATGACTTTTTTCTGCCTTTGCAAGAGTCTCAAACCAATCGGCAATTTCATCAAAACCTTCATCACGTGCAGTCTTTGCCATACCAGGATACATATCAGTATATTCATGAGTTTCACCATGTATAGCAGCTTTGAGGTTTTGATCTGTTGAACCAATTGGCTCACCTGTAGCAGGATCACCAACTTCTTCAAGAAATTCGAGATGTCCGTGCGCATGACCGGTTTCACCTTCTGCTGTTGACCTAAAAACTGTTGCTACGTCGTTATAGCCTTCAATATCGGCTTTTTGCGCAAAATATAAATACCTTCTATTTGCTTGACTTTCACCTGCAAAGGCGGCTTTTAAATTTTCTTCTGTTTTACTTCCAGATAAAGACATACTTTTCTCCATATATATTGATAAAATAATAAAATAATGAAAACTTTTTAGAATAGTTCTAAAGGTAAGTCAAGCTAATTTAGAATTATTCTAAACTAGTAATAATAATAATTAGAACCATTCTAAAAGAAAAAAATAAGTTAGATAACTAGCTATCAACCTTAACAACTAGATCAACTTTGCTAATTTTACCTTTAGTTAACTTTTTTGGAATTGATATATCAATTGCATCAGGACTTACATCTACCAGCCTTGACTCACCTTCAATAAAAATATGATAGTGGTGTTTAACATTTGTATCATACCATGTTTTATCATCATCAATATTAACTTTTGCAAGAAGGCCGGCATTATAAAAATCATTTAAAACATTGTATACCGTCGCTTGAGAGACCTTAAGATTTTCGTCATCAGATTCATATTTAAGAATTTCAGCCGTAACGTGCCTATTACCTTTTCCAAAAAGTAATTTTCCTAAACTAACTCTCTGTTGCGTAGGTCTAAGTTTATGATTTCTTAGTATTTTAGTAAAATCATTCATTATTTCAATAATATAGATTATGTAGTTTATAATCAATAAAAAGAAGAAAAAATATAGTTATGCCTTACCAGAAATAGTCATCTATGTTAGAAACTCTTAGGGAATAAAAAATGAACCAAAAGAATAGCTACAGTTTAGAAGACCTAATTGAATGTGCAAAAGGTAATATGTTCGGACCAGGAAACCCTCAGCTTCCTATGCCCCCGATGCTAATGTTTGATAGAATAACAGATATTAAAAGGGATGGCGGTGAATTTAATAAAGGACTTATTATAGCTGAATTAGACATAAATCCTGAACTCTGGTTTTTTGATTGTCACTTTGTAAACGATCCAGTTATGCCTGGTTGTTTAGGCCTAGACGCCATGTGGCAACTATTAGGTTTTCATCTTGGCTGGCTCGGATTAGAAGGAAAAGGCAGAGCACTATCAGTTGGGAATGTTAAATTCTCAGGTATGGTTCTACCAGAAGTAAAAAAGCTAGAGTACAGGATTACATTAAAAAGGGTATTAACATCTAAGCTTATATTAGGAATTGGAAATGGTAGTTTAAAAGCTGACGGGGAAGAAATATATAAGGCTGAGGACTT
>PAGD01000015.1 GCA_002704345.1 Rhodobiaceae bacterium
AAAAATTTTATAAATATTCTTGTCTCTTTTTTCAGATATTATCCACTTTTCTTTTTCAAAATTTTTACAGAAAACGTTAACGAGATGCGATTTTCCACTGCCTTTTGATCCAATCAGTACTCCAGTTTTCATTTTTCCTTGATAGAAAGTATCAATAAATTGAATAGCCTCATAATTACACTCATTGACCATAAAATCCTCTCTATCCAAAGCGGGTCTCTTGGGCATCTCAATAGTGAGTTGGTCTTTATACATTCTTACAAGCCATTATTTATTAATGATTCCCATGCTTCTCAACCATAAAATAAGATAAGAAAACCAAGATGTTAAAGTTGATAAGGCAATTAAAATTGAAAAAGTTGGAAGAATAAAAATATTTAAATATACTATTTCTTCTTTGGAGGAAAGATTCAAAAGAATTAAACCTATATAAAATATTTGTAAAAAAGTATTAATTTTACTGGAAATAATAGGTTCAATTTTTAAGCTTCGTTCAACTAACCATGAAATTATTACCGCTCCAAGAATCGCTAAATCCCTTGAGACAATTAAAATTATTAACCAGGATGGAATTGCCCCCATATATCCCAGGGCTAGAATAGATGAAACTATAAGTGTCTTATCTGCNACTGGATCAAGATAACTTCCCAAAATAGTTNTTTGATTAAATTGTTTAGCAATAAANCCATCCAAGGCATCTGATAAACCGCTAAGTACAAAAAATATCAAACCTAAGTAATAATAACTTGAAAATATGAGCCATATAATTATTGGAGTAAACAATAATCTAACAACAGTAATAATATTTGCAAAGTTCATTTAATTATCCTTAAAGATAAATAATGATGATATATTTATTTAATTACAATAAAAGAGTTTATTGTGATTAATATATTTAAACTCAGGAGCCTAAAATTGTCAGAAGATGAGATAAATAANAAACATAATCAGGGAGAAAAAATTACCTACTCCTCTTCTGGTGTTGATATAGAAAGGGCCAATAATCTTATTGAAAATATTAAACCTATTGTTAAAAAAACACAAAGACCCGGAGCAGATACTAAGATTGGAGGTTTTGGTGGAATTTTTGATCTTTCTTATTGTAACTATAAAGATCCACTCCTTGTNTCATCAACAGATGGTGTTGGAACAAAATTACTTCTAGCTATTGACCATAATTTTTATGATAATATTGGTATAGATCTTGTGGCNATGTGNGTTAATGATCTAATTGTTCAGGGAGCTGAGCCACTTTATTTCTTAGATTATTTTGCTACAGGAGTACTATCGAATGAAGTTGCAGAAAGAATTATAAAAAGCATAGCAGAGGGATGTATTCAATCAAACTGTGCTTTAATTGGTGGAGAAACCGCTGAAATGCCTGGTTTATATGAAAAGAAACATTTTGATTTGGCAGGTTTCTCAGTTGGAATAGTTGAAAGAGATTTATTACTTCCAAGTAAAAGTATAAAAGAAGGTGACATNATTATTGGATTTCCGTCAAATGGGCTTCATTCAAATGGTTATTCATTAGTAAGAAATATTATTAAACAAAAAAATATAAAAACATCTCTNCCTATGCCAAATGATAGTAAAAAAACAATATCTGAAGTGCTTTTNGAGCCGACAAGAATATATGTAAAATTAATTTTAAATATATTGAGTAATATTGGAGGAATAAAAGCTATTTCTCATATNACAGGTGGTGGAATAACAGAAAATCTTCCTAGGNTTTTTCCTAACTCATCAATTACTGCTGAAATTAATTTATCNTCTTGGGATAGACCTGAAATATTTAGTTGGTTGAAAAGCTTAGGTAATATAGATGAAGATGAAATTTTAAAAACCTTAAATTGTGGAATTGGTTTAATTATAATTGTCGATCCTAATGATGCTAAGAATATTTCAAATTATCTCAATAAAATTAATGAAAGTCACTTCATGATTGGTCAAATAACCAATAACAAAAAAAATAATTCCGGAATTATATACAAAAAGGATTAAATAAAGATGAGAGTTGGAGTTTTAATATCAGGTTTTGGCTCTAATATGATGAAATTAATAGAGTCTTGCGAAAATANTGATAGCAAGGCCTCTATTGAATTAGTCTTNTCAAATAATCCAAATGCAAAAGGTATAGAGTATGCTAAATCCAAGGGAATNAGGGTAATATCAATCGACCATAAAAATTATGAAAATAGAAATGAGTTTGATGATCAAGTTAATAAAGTCTTACTAGATCACGATATAGAGTTAATATGTAATGCTGGTTTTATGAGAATACATAGTGATAATTTTGTAAAAAAATGGTTTAATAGACATTTAAATATTCATCCATCNCTTCTNCCCTCATTCAAAGGCTTAAATACACATAAGAAAGCAATAGAAGCCGGTGTGAAGTTTTCAGGCTGNACTGTTCATATGGTTAGGCCCGGAGTTGATGAAGGNCCAATAATTGGTCAAGCAATAACATCCGTGNACNCNAGAGATAACGAAGAATTACTAGCAGAAAAAGTATTAAAGCTAGAACACATGTTATACCCAGCNTGCCTNCATTTANTCGCCGAAGGTCAAATANAGATTAATCTTGATAAAGTTGATTACAGCGATAAAGCANTAAAAAAGTTAGAAGATTTTAAAATTTAATTCTATGAATTAATTTCACCTTGATCAAAGAAAAAAGCAATCTCAATAGTCGCATTTTCTTCAGAATCTGATCCATGAACAGAATTCGCTTCAATATTTAAAGCATATTCTGCTCGAATNGTTCCTTTCTCAGCTTCTTCAGGATTGGTAGCCCCCATAATTTCCCTATTCCTCTGAATAGCATCTTCTCCTTCAAGAACCTGAACAACAACTGGTCCAGAAGTCATAAAGCTTACCAGATCATTATAAAATGGCCTTTCTTTATGAACAGAATAAAAGCCTTCAGCCTGCTCTCTGGTTAAGAGTATTCTTCTTTGAGCAACAACCGATAAACCACCCTCTTCGAACTTTTGAATAATTTTACCTGTGATATTTCTTTTAGTTGCGTCAGGCTTTATTATAGATAGAGTTCTTTGTATTGTCATAATATTCTCCTTTAATTATTAGTAATCCATTTTCCATTATTATCTTGCTCAAANGATTTTAAAGTATAGCCAAAATCTTTGACCTTTCGTTTATACGATTCTAATTCATCAGTAACCTTAAGATTTTGTTCATTAAAAATATAAATACACCTATTCCAATTACCAGGTTCATTTATAATAATCCCATCAATAGAGAAAATAATATTTGAGTTATTTAAATTTTCTTCATTACAGGTTAAATAAACATTTTGTTTATCAGGGCTNGGGTCGCTTTGGCTTCCATGTGGTATGAAAGAGGTGTCGTTAAAAGTCCATAGTAAGTCATTAATCTCTTCCATCCTTTCAGTATTATCCAAAAGTACCAAAGAATTCCAATTTTTAGAGATTGATTTTTCAATTAATGAAATCAANAATAGATCAATACTTGTGTTTTTTAATTTGTAGAAAAAAATCTCAGTCAATCTTTACTCATAGAATTTTGAAACAAGAGTATCTAAGAGATGAACTCCAAAACCAGTTGCCCAGCTAGTATTAATAGAATTTTTTTCCATTCCTGTAGCAGTGCCAGCTATATCTACATGTACCCATGGGACTTTATTAACAAATCTTTGTAGAAACTGAGCAGCTGTTATTGATCCTGCTCCACCCATCCCAATATTCTTCATATCGGCAAATTGGGAATTAATCATTTTATCGTAAGAGCTTGATAGTGGAAGCCTCCAAACCAAATCACCAGACTNTTCACCTGCATCAAAAAGCTTTTCAGAGAGACTATCATTATTACTAAATATACCAGCCATTTTATTACCAAGAGACATTACTATAGCTCCTGTCAAAGTTGCTAAATCGATCATAAATTCTGGCTTAAATCTATTCTGAGCATACCACAATGCATCAGCCAAAACTAAACGTCCCTCTGCATCAGTATTTTGAATTTCAATTGTCTGACCCGACATAGTATTAACGATATCTCCAGGTTTCTGAGCAGTTCCATCTGGCATATTTTCCACTAATCCAACCACGCCTACAACATTTGCTTTTGCCTTTCTCAAGGCAAGAGACTTCATAAGCCCTACAACAGCTGCTGAACCNCCCATATCACCAATCATTTCTTCCATTTTATTGCCAGGTTTTAGTGAAATNCCGCCTGAGTCAAAACAAACCCCCTTTCCAACAAAACAAAGTGGTTTAGTTTTTTTAGTTTTTAATCCATCCCATTTGATTATCACAAGCTGACTATCATACTGACTACCACGACCAACACCGAGTAAAGAATCCATTCCTAGTTTTTTCATTTTTGTTTCATTCAAAACTTCTACTTTTAAGCCGTATTTAGACATACCTTTTATTCGCTTAGCATAATCTTCAGGATTCAAAATATTACTAGGCTCATTCACTAAATCTCTAGNAAGAAAAACTCCCTCTGCTACAGACTTATTGTGATTAAATTTTTTGGATAGTGATTGCGAATTTTTAGATACAAATTTGATAGCTTTAGGAAAATTTGTTTGAGACTTTTTTGATTTATACTTATCAAATCTATAAGTNGCCAGAATTGATCCATANCCAATTCTTAACATTGAATCATCATTTGAAATATTTTTAGAAACTAAAACATCTATATTATTATTTGATTTTGAATTTAACTGAGTAATTTTACCACCAATAAGGTCTGCTTCTCTAAGCGAAGTATTTGGATCCTCGCCTAGACCAATAATGATAATTTTAGAATAACCCGTTTTAATTGTATTAATGATCTCTAATGTCTGAAATTTATTAAATTTATAATTTTCATTCTTAATAGCTAAATCAATTGAATTTATAATATTTTTACTTAATCCGACTATCTTCGACATTGAATTTTTATCGCTTACTATNACTAATGTATCTTTCNTTTCAGAAAGTTTATTAACAAAACTTACTTTCATAGTTTTCTCCAAAATTAACCATTTTAACATCTGTTAACATTATTTATCGCATATGGGTATAGTTTGTCGTATATAATACGATATAAAATGAAAAATATTGATAAATATATAATTGGTAAAATTTTGTTTGCTTTTACAACGGTTCTAATTGGAATGCTCTCGCTAGCATGGCTAAGTCAGGTCCTTAAAATGTTAGACGAGATTGTTATGCGAGGCGCNGATTTAAAATCTTTTNTTATATTAACTCTAACTGTTCTTCCAAATATAATATCACAAATTATTCCTCTCGCTGTTTTTGTGGCCTCATCCTTTACCCTTCAAACTTTATCATCTGATAAAGAAATGGTTGTTTTATTAACTTCTGGCATGAAGCCATTAAGGTTTTTTAGACCTTTTTTAATCTTTGGAATAGCCGCAACTGTATTTCTGGTAATTTTTTCTTTATTTTTAGGCCCAAGCGGAATGAGGTATACAAAATTCAAAATACATGAAATCCGTCATGACTTGTCAGGGACTTTAGTTAGAGACGGAATGTTTTCTATGCCAGCTAAAGGGCTGACAGTTTATGCTCATAAAAAAGATAATAATACTTCAATTGATGGAATATTGGTGCATGATAATAGGGATCCAGCATCTATTGTTACCTACTCTGCAGAGAGGGGTTATTTAATTAATAATAATAATAATCCAAAATTAATACTTCTAAATGGAAATATTCAGTATAGAAATTTAACATTAAATGGTCCGGGAATGACNACTGTTAGTTTTGAAAAAAATGAATACCTTTTTTCTGACTTCATAGACCAAGATAATAGTTTCAATTACGACTCAAGCCAAAGATATATTGGAGATTTATTATTTCCCAAAGATAATGATGAATATGCAAAATCAAGAAAAAAAATATTACAGTCTGCAGGTAATCATAAGCTAGCTCAAATATTGCATCCACTTGCGTTAATAATTTTTTCATTTTCGATTTTCATTAATGGAAAATTTGATAGAAGAGATAGAAATAAAAATATTTTTAAGCTAACTGGCAGTATAATAGTATTTCAAATTTTTGATTTCTTCATTGCATCTCAAGCCCAGAGTTATTCATTTGCAAATTTACTCCTTTATATACTTCCATTATTATTGNTATTATCTTCAATTACTTTAATCAAAAAAAATACTTTAAAGGCTGGAGATTATTAAAATGAAAATTAATAATATACTGTCATTTTATTTTTTAAAAAGTCTTTTAAATTCTTTTGTTTTTTGCACCTTAGTATCAGCAAGTTTTATTTTCTTAATTGATTCTATAGAGCTATCTCGTAGGATTGCTAAATCAAGTGAGAGTGATATCATGCTTTCCTTAAAACTAGCTTTTTTAAAACTTCCTGGAATGATTTTTGAAATACTGCCATTTATAGTTCTTTTTGCCTCATTAAGTACTTTTTTTGTTTTAGCTAGACGCTCAGAGTTAATTATAGCAAGAGCAAGCGGTATATCNATTTGGCGGTTATTATTACCCGGTATTTGCTTAATAATGATAATTGGTTTTTTTACAGTAATTGTGCTTCANCCCTTGATAGCTACATCAAGTTACAAATTTAAAGAGCTTGAGGCTAGGTTTATAAGAGGTCAGCCGAGTTTGGTAACCCTATCAGAAAATGGTTTGTGGCTTAAAGATATTAATCAAAAAGACAGATCTTATAGAATTATTAATTCATTAGGTTTAGAGAAACAAGCCAGTAACTTAGAAAAAGTAATTTTTTTCAATCACTCCGAAAGTGGAAAATTAATTAGTAGATTTGATGCAGAAAGCGTCCTATTAACTAATAATTCGTGGGAACTAGATAATATATGGATATATGAAAGCGAAAAAAAACCAGATTTTAAAAATAAAATATCATTAAAAACAAATTTAACCCCTAATCAAATTCAAGAAAATTTTGCACCGCCAGAAACAATATCTGTATGGAATCTTCCAAAATTTATTAAAATTGCTGAGCAAGCAGGATTTACTGCAACAAAACACAAAACAAAATTTTATTCAATTTTAATTTTTCCCCTCTTCTTAGCATCAATGCTTATTATAGCTGCTCCTTTTTCAGTTAGATTCATAAGATCTGAAAAAACAAATAGTTTAATTTTATCAGGATTATTGTGTGGCTTATTACTTTATACCTTATCAAATGTAGTATCGGCATTTGGAGCCTCTGGGAGTATCAGTCCAATATTATCTGCATGGTCCCCTCCTGTATTGGCGATACTTTTAGGAGTTAGCGCTCTTATATTTATAGAGGAAGGTTAAGTGAGATTTTTTATAATTATTTCATTTTTTTTTCTGTCGATTTCCTCAGTTATTTCTGAAGAAAATATAGAGAACGCAATTGAGTCAAATGAAATTGAATACTTTAATGAGACCGGTGAATTAAAAGCTTTAGGCTCTGTGAAAATTACTAGAGAAAGTTTTCAACTTGAAGCTGATGAAGTAATATTTAATCAAAAAAACAATATCATTGAAGGTATTGGAAATGTTGTTATCAAAGAAAAAGATGGATCAACAATTCTTGCATCAAAGTTCAAGTTATCATCTGATTTAAGTGATGGTATTATAGAAATGCCAACATTACTTACAAAAGAAGGGGTAAATATTTCATCCGCTTATGCAATTAGGAACGGAAGTAAATCTATTGTTCTAAAAAAAGGTATCTTTTCACCTTGCCAGGATTGTAAAAGTTCAAAAGAAAAACCTTCTTGGCAAGTAAAGGCAAATAGAATTATTTACGACGAAGAGAATGGAAATATAATATATGAAGGCGCAAGATTCGAATTATTTGGTTTTCCGGTTTTTTATGTTCCAATTGCAACACATCCTAGCCCAGACATAAAAAAAAGAAGTGGTTTTTTAGCTCCCACTATAGCTAGCTCTGGCGATCTAGGTTTAAATATTAAAACACCATATTTTATAAATTTAGCTCCAAATTATGACCTTACAATTACTCCATGGGTTNTATCAAGAGGAGCTCTTGTAGGTGAAGGAGAATGGAGACAAAGATTTAAAAGAGGTAAAATCAATCTTCATGTTATAGCGGCTTCGTTAACAGATGAATTTAAATCAAAAACTGTAAATATTAATGATGACTGGAATGCTGTAATAAACTCTCCTTTTAATAACCCAAATGACTTAGAAAAATTAGGAAAAAAACTCGTTTTTGATTATGATGATAATACACACTCAATTGCAAATGTTGAAGTGGCAAACCTTGATGATNCAAGACCCTCCTCAATAGCTGATGCCATAGGATATGATTTCAGAGGCTCTTTTTCTGCAACAGGAAATTTTCAGTTAAATAATTGGGATTTAGATTTTAGAGGAAGATTTGTTTCTGATGACACCTTCCTCAGAAGATTTGATATAAATGACGAAACAGAAATAAAATCTTATATATCGCTATCAAGATATTGGAAAAATGCACAATTAGAAATAAATTCAATTTATTTTTCAACACTCCTTCCTGAAAGAGATGGTTCAGAACCTNTAATTTTACCAGAAATAAAATTTTCTTGGNNNCCNAATANANTNATNTTTGGAGGNAAATCTANANTNTCTTTAAATACACTNGGNATTNTTAGAAAAACAGANGGAAATACCTATAGATTATCTGGTGAAATTAATTGGGAAAAACAATTTATAAAAAAAGGAGGTCACTTATTTAAACTAAATTTAAATTTACGCGGTGATGCCTATCGATCAACAAAAAGATGGACTCCAAATAATTCATCAAGATTGTTTTTACCTAATCCCTTAGGGGAAACAAAAAATATCTACCGCTTCCTTCCATCGCTTGAAATAGAGTGGAAGCTGCCCTTAAAGTATGACTTTTCAAACACTGTAATTGAACCAATTATTCAAATTTCTTATTCTGCAGATAATGATAAAAATATAGAAATACCTAACGAGGATAGTATTAGTTTTGAGTTAAATTCTCACAATATTTTTTCTAGAAATAGAATGCCCGGTATAGATTTATGGGAAACAGGAAGTAGAATAAATTATGGTCTTAAATTTTCACATTTTTTTAATAAAAATGGAGTTTTTTCAGGATTAATTGGACAAAGTTATAAATTTAAAAACCCTGATTCATTTGAAAAAGGGTCAGGGCTAGAGGAAAAGTTATCCGATTTTGTTGTAGATTTTCTCTTTAAACCAAACAAGGAAATAACTCTATCTTACAGAGGCAGACTTGATGATCATGATATAAATTTAAGAAGATCAGAATTTGATATGCTTGTAACATATCCAAAATGGGGTATTAGGGCTGGACATGTATTGTTAAATAATGTCGAAATTTTAAACTTTAAAGAACAAAGAGAGGCAAGATTTGCAACTTTCTTTAATCTTACAGATAGTTGGCTTATTCAGGCAGCATTACGTTATGATGTAGTTTCAAAAAATTCTCTAAATAATAGAATTTCAGCAGTTTATATTGACGATTGTATGTCATTTGAAATAGGATTTAGAAGAAAATTTTCAGANTATAGGGATTTAAAACCATCAAATTCNTTTATGATTAAATTTAATGTATTTACTTTTGGTGGNGGANCGTTAGATAGTTCGGATCGTATTTCAAAATTATGGGAAAATTAAAATTGTTATTAAATAAACTAATTATTTTAAATATTATAAAAAAATATAAATGCATTTTAATTATATTTATAGCATTTACATCTTACTTTTTAGATGAAGATATACATGCTCAAGATATTCAAGCTATTTCTGTAATAGTTAATGATGAGGTAATATCNAGATATGACGTCAATCAAAGAATAAAACTTATACTNGTAACATCAGGTATACCNGCNACAGAAGAAAATCTCAAAAGNATTGAAGATCAATCAATTAAGGCTTTAATTAATGAAANNATTCAACTNCAAGANGCTTCAAAATTAGANGTTCCNGAGTCTCAAGAAGAAATTCAAATGACNCTTGATAGAATAGCCAANGGAAATCAAACTACTGCTGAAGGAATTATTGATAGTATAACAAGTCAAGGTGTTAATGTTGATACATTGATAGATCAAATTAAATCAGAACTTCTTTGGAATAAGATAGTTAGAGGTAGATTCGGTTCCTACATAAATATTAGCGACGAAGAGATTGATATCATCTATGAGAGAACAATGGATAGCATTAATAAAGTACAATATGATATTTCAGAAATTTTCTTAGGATTTGAAGATGAAAAAGAAGAAAAAGAATCTAATGAATTAGCGATAAAATTAGTTGAACAATTAAATAACGAGATATCCTTTGAGCCTGTTGCACAACAATTTAGTCAATCTGCATCTTCCGGACAAGGTGGNTATATAGGGTGGGTAGCTGAGGGACAGCTTGAAAAAGAGATTATTAATGGAATAAAAAATCTTTCANCTAATTCCATTTCTGAACCAATAAAAACAGTAAATGGATATTACATAATAAAGGTAAATGGGAGAGCGGAAGAAGGAGGTAAAAATCCNATGAGAAATAAATATAACTTAACATCTGTAAGTTTCTCAAAGGAGGATGAAGNTTCTGCAATTGAATTTTCTAAAGAATTTGTATCTTGCAAAAGANTGGATGCACTTTTAAAAAAATACAACCAAAAAGAAATAAATGTTATTGGAGATCGACTTCTTCAAGAACTTCCAGCTGAGCTTCATGAGGAACTTTTGAAAAAAAATGCTGGGAACGCCCTCTCGCCTCGCTATTCAGATGATAACTTAGATATAATATTAATTTGTGATAGAAAGGATGATGTTGGGGTTCAAGTTAACAGAGATGCTATTGAAGATAATATTTATTCTCAAAAAATGGGTATGATGTCTCGAAGACATTTACGAGATTTAAGACGTGATGCAGTCATTGAGTATAGATAGAAAATTAAGTAATTTACCTCTAGCTATCACAATGGGAGANCCNGGAGGAATTAATAGTGAAATCTTTTTAAAGGCAATCAATGAAATAAATAAAATTNATCATTTTATAATATGTGACCCTTCTTGGATTGANAAATCTATAAAGTTTTTTAATAAAAAAATTTCAATTAATATTTTAGATCAAAATCTAAATACAAAAGAAAATTATATAAATGTAATGCCAACCAAACGAAATGTAATTTTTAAACTTGGTAAGCCAAATAAAAGAAATAATAGAGCTATTATTGAGTCAATTGACAAAGCTGTATATTTAGCAAAAAATAAAAAAGTCTCAGGAATAGTGACTCTTCCAATTTATAAAAAAAATCTTATTGAAGATGGCTTCAAATTCCCTGGTCATACCGAGTATTTATCATATAAAGACAAATCAGATTCACTTATGGTTTTAATGAATAAAAAACTTAAAGTAGCAACTGTTACTACTCATATACCTATAAGCAAAGTATCCAAATCTCTAAATAAATCATTAATTATAAAAAAAATTAATATTCTTCATGAAAGCCTAATTAAGGATTTTAAAATAAATTATCCAAAAATAGCAATATCATCTCTAAACCCCCATGCTGGAGAGGAAGGTAGGATTGGCAGAGAGGAGATAGAAATCATTATTCCTGCCTTAAAATATCTAAGAAGAAATAATATAAATGTAATCGGACCCTTACCTGCAGATACGCTTTTCAATAAAGATAATCTAGAGGAATATGACGCTAGACTATGTATGTTTCATGATCAGGCTTTAATTCCAATTAAAACATTAGACTTTTTTAATGGTGTAAATTTTACCTCAGGGCTATCTTTTATTAGAACATCACCAGATCATGGGACAGCATTTAATATTTCTGGAAAAAATATTGCCAACCCAAATAGTCTTATATCATCTATAAAACAAGCAAAAATAATAGCAAAAAATAGACAATCATATGGATAGTAAAGGTTTTGAATCTCTTGGGAAAGTTCTATTAAATAATAATATAAGTGCAAAAAAAAAATTTGGTCAAAATTTTCTTCATGANAAAAATATTATTAATCAAATAGTTAAAGCATCAAATTCTGAAGGTAAAAATATTGTAGAGGTTGGTCCTGGACCATGTTTATTAACAAAAATTCTTTTAGAAAAAAATCCAAAGAGTGTTTTGGCAATTGAAACNGATAAATCTTTTTTACCAATATTAAATAAAATAAAAGAGGATTATCCATTAAAATTTAATTTTATAATTCAAGATATCCTGAAAGTTGATTTAGATAATTTAATTAAGGATAATTATTCTATTGTATCAAATTTACCCTACAACATATCAGTTCCGTTTATTACATCCCTGATTGAAAAAAATCAGCCTGTTAAATGGGATAGCCTAACTTTAACTGTTCAAAAGGAAGTTGCTGATAGAATGTTGGCTGAGGTAGACTCTAGGCAATATGGAAGATTAAGTGTATTAACTAAATGGAGGTCTTATATTGAAAAAGTATGCGATATTAAACCAACTTGCTTTATTCCTGAGCCAAAAGTTATGTCTACGGTTATAAAAATTAGACCAAAAAATAATATAACAAGTCCATCTGTTGAGAGTTTTAAGAAAATAGCATCTGCTGCATTTGGATTTAGAAGAAAAACACTCAAAAAAAGCTTAAGCCAACTTGGCATAGACGGAGAGGAACTTGCAAAAAGGGCTAATATTGATCCTAAGTTAAGAGCTCAAAACTTAACAATAGAAGACTTTTGTAATTTATCTGAAGTGTATGAAAAACTAAAGATCATTTAATAAATTATTAATTACTTCTTGTATCTTAAGCTGGCGGGATCTTTTTAATCCTTCGGCAACAAGAATAGACTCTATATTAACCAAGCTATCTTCGAAATCTTCATTAACAATAATATAATCATACTCAGCATAATGGCTTATTTCATTAGATGCCTTTGACATTCTATCTTTTACTGTCTTGTTAGTGTCTTGATTTCTTTTTAAAAGTCTTTTTTCTAACTCTTTTGCCGATGGAGGCAATACAAACACTTTAACTAAATCATCCTGAAGTGAATTCATTAATTGCTGTGTTCCCTGCCAATCAATATCGAACAAAACATCTTTACCAGATTCTATAGCTGCTATAATAGGACTCTTAGGTGTACCATAATAATGATCAAAAACTTTTGCTGATTCTAAAAACTCATCTCTTTTTAACATTTCATTAAACTTTCCATCATCAATGAAATAATAATCGCTTTCATTAATCTCACCAGGTCTAGGAGGTCGAGTAGTATATGAAATTGATAAAAAAAGATTTTTATTTCTTTCTAATAGCTTTCTTGATAACGAAGTCTTTCCAGCTCCGGACGGAGAGGATAAAACAAACAAAATCCCCCTTCTATTATTTTTCAGATTATTATTCATAAAATCAATTATAATAGCGTGAGAAAATTAAGGAAGCATTAGTTCCTCCAAATCCAAAAGAGTTTGATAAAATAGAATTAACTTCCTTTTTTTTGCTTTCATAAGGGACTAAATCAATTTTAGTTTCTACAGAGGGATTATCTAAGTTTAATGTAGGTGGAATAATATTTTCTCTTAAACACATTATGCTAAAAACTGCTTCAACAGCCCCAGCAGCTCCAAGAAGATGACCTATTGACGATTTAGTAGATGACATTGATAAACCATCAACTTTGCCTTCAAAAGCTTTTTCTACCGCTTTTAACTCTATTTCATCACCTAAAGGAGTAGAGGTACCGTGAGCATTAACATAGTCAATTTCTTCAGCGCCAATTCCAGATTCATTCAATGCCATTACAATGGATCTATAAGCACCATCTCCATCTTCAGCAGGTGAAGTTATATGAAATGCATCACCAGAAACACCATACCCCTTAAGTTCTCCATAAATTTCAGCATTCCTTGATAGGGCATGCTCAAGCTCTTCAAGAACTAAAAAGCCTGCTCCCTCCCCCATAACAAAACCATCTCTATCAGAATCGTATGGCCTTGAGGCTTTTTCAGGAGTGTCATTAAAATTAGTACTTAACGCTCGACTTGCAGAAAAACCAGCCATTCCAACTGGGCAAATAGCTGCTTCAGCACCTCCAACAACCATTAAATCAGCTTTATTACTTTTAATCATTTGCGCACCCTCACCTATTGAATGCGAACCTGACGCACATGCTGTTACAGCGGCTAAATTAGGACCTTTTAAATTATTTCTAATTGAAATTTGTCCAGCAGCTAAATTGATTAAAGCTCCTGGTATAAAAAATGGGCTAACCCTTCTTGGTCCCTTCTCTTTTAAAAGAAGTGAAGTCTTTTCTATACTTGCAAGACCTCCTATTCCTGATCCAACACCTACACCAGCTCTAAACTGACTATTTTCATCGTTAGGAATCCAGCCAGAGTCCTTTAAAGCCATTTCAGCGGCAGCAATGCCATACAGTATGAAGGTATCGACTTTTTTTTGATCTTTTGTTGAAACCCAATCATCTGGGTTAAACGTTCCATCACTAGAAGATATCCCTGCCCCTAAGGGTACCTCACATGCTATTGTGCAGGGGAANCCAGTAGCATCAAAACGAGTAATTGAAGATGCACCTGACTTTCCATCTATTAAATTCTTCCATGAAGTATTTGTATCTCCTCCAAGCGGAGTTACAGCACCTACCCCAGTAACAACAACTCTACGCATTAAAGGATTCAATTTATATTAAATGCTAGCTTTTTGTAGAGTCAATAAAGCTTATCGCATCTCCAACAGAGAGAATGCTCTCAGCTGCATCATCAGGTATCTCAATACCAAACTCTTCTTCAAAAGCCATTACTAACTCAACTGTATCTAAGCTATCAGCTCCTAAATCTTCAATAAAACTTGCAGAAGCTGTCACTTTATCTGCATCTACTCCTAAATGTTCAACTACTATCGCTTGAACTTTTTCTAGTGTATCGCTCATTTTATATTCCTTTTAAATTATTCTTAATATTAACAAGATTTGATTAGTTTGAATCACATCAATGCGATTTAGCACATTGAATCTACTTATACAAGAATCTGATTAATTAAGCTATAAATTAAACCATTAACATTCCGCCGTTTATATGAAGTGTTTGTCCTGTAATATAGCCTGCGCTATCAGAAGCTAGATAAGATACAGCTCCAGAAATATCTTTAGGTAAGCCCAATCTTTTTAATACGATAGATTTTAATATTTCATCTTTACGAGAATCGTNTAGTTTAGCTGTCATATTTGTTTCAANAAATCCTGGGGCTATACAATTAACAGTAATTGATCTTGAGCCCAATTCTTGCGCCAATGATTTTGACATCCCTATTATTGCAGCCTTTGAAGCAGAGTAATTTGCTTGCCCAGCTCCGCCAAGAACCCCTATCACAGAGGTAATATTTATAACTCTACCATATCTTCTTTTAACCATCCCTTTTACAGCGGCCTTGGTGATCTTAAAAGTCGAGGTTAGATTTATATTAATCACATTACTCCATTGCTCATCAGACATTCTGAGAAAAATATTATCATCTGTTATACCAGCATTATTTATAAGGATATCAATTTGTCCTAATTTATTTTCTGCATCTTCAACAAGTTTTTCAATTTCATTATGTTTTGATAAATCAGCCAAAATATAATCAGAGTNTCCTTCTAATTCATTTTTAAGTTTAATTAACTCTTCTTCATTTCTTCCAGTCAGACATATATCAGCACCTAATGAAGAAAGTTCATTTGCTATAGCCTTTCCTATGCCACCGCTAGCACCAGTTAATAAAACTTTTTTGCGTTCTAAGTTAATCATTCAATACCTCACTTATCTAGAAACGATAGAAAATCATCGACACTAGACTTACCATTAATAGATTTTCTATTAAATGACGGACAGCTTCTTTTTGCAAGGTTACTTAAAACCGAACCGCTGCCTATCTCATAAAAGTCACTAACACCTTCTTTTTCAAGTTTAATCATAATCTCTCTCCATCTAACCATTTCTGTAACTTGATTTATTAGATTATGCTTTATTCCATCAACACTTTTTTCTGAATTAACTTTTACATTTGATAATACTGGAATAAGAGGCTCCATTAAATTAACATTTTTAATTGTTTCAAGCATAATTTCCTTTGCAGGTTTCATTAAAGGACAGTGAAAAGGAGCGCTAACTGAAAGCTGAAGAGCTTTTTTCGCTCCATTCTCTAAAAAAACCTCTAAGGANTCCTTAATATTATTTTTTAATCCAGAAATAACAACCTGAGCTTCAGCATTATCATTGGCAGGAAAGACCTTTTCTTTTAACTGATTTTGTTCAATTACCTCAATAACTTCTTTTATTGATAAGCCTAATATTGCTGCCATTGAGCCCTGACCATTGGGAACTGCATCTTGCATTGCTCTACCACGAACCTTCAGTAATAGAGAAACATCCTTTAATGATAAACTCTCTGCGGCGGCTAGAGCTGTATACTCACCTAAAGAGTGACCAGCTAAAATATCCGCAATTGACTCAATTCTAAANCCACGTCTTTTTAAAATTTTTATAATAGCCATACCAACAGCCATTATAGCTGGCTGCGTATTTTCAGTTAAAATAAGAGTTTCCTCTGGCCCTTCAAACATTATCTTAGATAAATTTTGTTCAAGTGTATCGTCAACTTCTTCAAAAACTTCTTTAGCTTCAGAAAAAGAAGAATATAAATCATACCCCATTCCTACAAACTGACTACCCTGCCCTGGAAAAACAATTGCCTTCATTTTAAACTCCCTTTATACCACATATTAAATTCATTTAATGACATTATAACAAGCTTGCAAATTAAACTCTAATGCATTAAAGAACTCCTTAGTTTTTAAAATAAAATTTTAAAAGGAACATGAATGCCATATTACGAGCATGTATTTATAACTAGACCAGAGATTGCCCCTCAGCAAGTGGAGAACCTAGTTGATGAAATAAAGACTATAATNAAAGATAATGGCGGTAAAGCCGTTTATACTGAATATTGGGGATTAAGGGATCTCGCTTACAAGATTAAGAAAAGTGAGAGAGGTCACTATTCTTTATTAAGAATAGATAGNCCAAGTCCNGCNATTCAAGAACTAGAAAGAGTTCAAAAATTAAACGAAGATGTTTTAAGATTTTTAACAACAAAAACTGAAGACCTCAGCCAAGAAACATCTCCNGTAATGAAGGCTTCTGTTAAAAAAGAGGGCTCATACAGCTCTAATAAGGGTGCTTAACAATGAATAATGTTATTCCAAATATTACACAGATTCCAACAAAGAGACCTTTTCTTCGTAGAAAAAAAACTTGNCCTTTTTCNGGNGATAAATCACCGAAAATAGACTATAAAGACACAAAACTTTTAAGAAAATATCTATCAGAAAGAGGTAAAATGATACCTAGTAGAATTACAGCGGTTTCAGCAAAAAAACAAAGAGAGTTAGCAAGAGCTATTAAAAGATCTCGCTATATTGCNCTTATTCCCTATCAAATGGATTAAAAAAAATGGAAGTAATATTACTTGAAAGAATTGAACGCCTGGGTCAAATGGGTGATGTAGTTGTTGTAAAAGATGGTTTTGCCAGAAATTTCTTATTACCTAAAAATAAAGCATTAAGGGCTAATAAGATAAATCTTGAATATTTTGAAAAAGAAAAAATAAACTTAGAGGCAAAAAACTTAAAGTTAAAAAGTGAAGCAGAATCAATTTCTGAAAAAATAACAAAAGATAACTATATTATTATAAGGCAAGCTAGTGATACAGGGCAATTATATGGCTCAGTTAATTCTGGAGATATTAAAATTAAACTTCAAGAAGAAGGGTTTTCATTAGAAAAAANCCAAGTTGTTCTTGATAAGCCTATTAAAGAAATTGGACACCANGAAATAAGACTTAAACTTCATCCAGAAGTTATTTCAACTATTAATATCTATATATCTAGAAGCATAGATGAAGCAGAAGCACTTATAAGTGGAAAAANTATTGAATCAACAAAGTTAAAAGAAGATGAGACAATTGATCTAGAAGAAATTTTTGAAGAAGGCGCTTTACCTAATGACTCAATTTCAAACGAAGTTGAGGACATTAATCATGAAGATACTCAGCCAAACATTGCTAATGATCCTAATNAAGAAGAAGTTTTAGAAGAANAAGCTGAGCAACAAGAATCAAAAGAAACAGATAGTTAAAAACTTAACCCCAATATTCACACTTATCCACAGATAATTTTCTTTCTTTTGTATTCACTTAAGATGTAGATTGCATATATGGAGCAATCATCCCCAATTTTATTAAATCAAAACTCTGCTAATGATAGGCAAAAAGAGCTACCTCATAATTTAGAGGCAGAACAGCAATTATTAGGCGCATTGATAAAAAATAATGACCTAATCGATAGAATTTCGCAGCTTGGATTGAAGAACTTTCACTTCTATGAAGTGTTTCATCAAGAAGTTTATGAAAAAATCATACAAATGAATAATAATGGTAAGGCTGTTACTATTCTTTTCTTGAAAACGCTTTTTGAAACTAATGATGTTTTTGACTCAGATAGTTATTTTATAAGCCTAGTTGCTAATGCAAGCCATAGTTTAGTTATAAAAGACGTCGCAAATGAGATCTATGAACTCTCGATAAGAAGACAATTAATTCAAACTGCAGAATCTTTAGANCATTCTTCTTACGCTTTAAATGAGGACAGAGAAGTTTCTGAGATTATTGAAGAAACTGAAATTCAACTTTATGAAATTGATCAAAAAGGACAGTCCGGTAAAAGTTTTTATAGCTTTGAAGATTCTATCGCAGAATCCTTAGATGCTGCTGCAAATGCATATGCNTCCGATGATGGGCTAGCAGGGTTAGCAACTGGTTTTTCTGATTTAGACAAAGCCTTNGGCGGGTTACAAAAGTCTGATCTTATTATACTTGCCGGAAGACCAGCCATGGGTAAAACATCATTAGCATCAAATATAGCCTTTAATATTGCTAAGAAATTTAGCGATGAAATTAATAATAATGAAATGAATCCTTTGAAAGGAAATTTAGAGGAAAATAAATTTGGTGCAGTTGCATTTTTTTCTCTTGAAATGTCTGCTGAACAGTTAAGTACAAGAATTATTTCTGATCAGGCCGGAGTGTCATCTAGTGATGTTAGACAAGGAAAAATTGATGAAAGAGAAATCAGTAATTATATGAAAGTGGCTGAGGATCTTAAAAATGTACCTCTTTATATAGATCAAACTGGTGCTATACCAATTGGAGTTCTATCTTCTAGAGCAAGAAGATTATCAAGAACATTAAAACAAAAAAAACAAGATCTATCATTAATAGTTGTTGATTACCTTCAATTGGCAACAACAGGTTCTGATAAATACAGAGGTAATGTTGTTCAAGAAATTTCTCAAATCACCCAAGGTCTAAAAGCTCTTGCTAAAGAATTAAATGTGCCTGTTATTGCTCTTTCACAATTATCAAGAAACGTTGAATCAAGAGACAACAAAAGACCACAATTATCTGACCTAAGAGACTCTGGAGCAATTGAGCAAGATGCAGATATAGTAATGTTTGTATACAGAGAGGAATATTACTTGAGGCGTGACGAACCTGATGCTGGCACAGAACAACATATAGACTGGCAAAATAAAATGACTGAAGCTCATGGAAAAGCATCAGTTTTAATAGAAAAACACAGGCATGGAGCTGTTAAATCAGTAGATATGCAATTTACAGAAAAATTTACTAGATTCTCTGATCTTGCTCGTGATGAATTTATCCCAGAAAGAATGGAATAAATGGAAATGAAAATTTTAATTAATACTGGTTCATCTGTTATTGGTTTTTTTCAAGAAACAGGAAAAATTTCTGTATTTATTTTATATACAATTAAAGCTGCTTTTTCGAAATGGTACTTAAAAAATATTTTTACTCAACTAGTTATGATTGGTTACTTATCTCTACCAGTTGTTGCTCTAACTTCTTTCTTTACAGGTGGAGCATTGGCAATACAGATATATTACGGTGGAAATCAATTTAATTCAGAAATTATTGTTTCATCAATAGTTGCTCTTGGAATAACAAGGGAACTAGGGCCGGTTCTAGGGGGAATAGTTGTTGCAGGAAGAGTTTCAGCTGCAATAGCAGCCGAACTAGGAACAATGAAAGTCACAGAACAAATTGATGCTTTAAAGACACTTTCAACAGATCCCTTCGAATATTTAGTATTACCTAGAGTTATTGCGGGAATTATAGCATTACCTATTTTAGTTGGTTTTGCTGATATTATAGGAATTATGGGAGGCTGGCTTGTGGGAGTTCAAAGTTTGGGATTTAATGGAACAGTTTATCTTCAAAATACAGAAATATTTCTTGATTCAAAGGATATAATCTCTGGCCTTATTAAAGCCTCAGCATTTGGATTTATAATAACAATAATGGGATGTTATCATGGTTTTAACTCTAATGGAGGGGCGCAAGGTGTTGGTAAATCAACTATGAATGCTGTTGTAAGTTCTTCAATATTGATACTCGCGACAAACTATATAATGACAAATCTTCTTTTTGCTTCTTAATAGGTTTAATAATGATTGAAATTCAAAATTTAAATAAAAGGTTTCATGATAATAATGTACTTAATGATTTGTGCATTAATATAAAAAAAGGTGAGTCAGCTGTTATAATTGGTCAATCAGGAACTGGTAAGTCCGTAATGCTTAAGTGCTTACTAGGCTTAATAAACCCTGATAGTGGCTCTATAAAAATAAATAACAAAGAAATTTTCGATAAAAACTTAAAGTACATAAAAAAAAATAATTCTAATGTTGGAATGTTATTTCAAGGTGGCGCTCTCTTTGATAGTTTACCTATATGGAAAAATATAAGTTTTACAGACCTTCAAAAAAAAATATCTGAGAAAACATGTAGAATTAAGTCAGAACAAACACTTGAAAAAGTTGGCCTAGGATCTGAAGTATTAGACTTATTTCCATCCGAACTGTCAGGAGGCATGCAAAAAAGAGTTGCTCTAGCAAGGGCTATATTTCCTGAGCCTGATATTATCTTTTTTGATGAGCCGACGACCGGACTAGACCCTATTACAGCAGATGTTATAAATAATTTGATTATTGAGAGAGTTAAAGAACTTGGCGCAACCGCTCTTACCATTACACATGATATGGCAAGCGCCAGAACGATAGCTAGTAAAATATATATGCTGCATGCAGGCAATATAATATGGGACGGTAATGTTAATGAACTAGAAACAACTGATAACAAATTTATTTTACAATTTATCAAAGGTGAGTCAATTGGGCCAATCGAGCTTCAAAATAATTAGTTATAGTAATTTACGAAATAAACATTTAATTATAGTTATCTTTTAATGAAGAGATATATATGGATATTAATTGGCTAGATATAATTTTACTTTCATCGATGTTAATATCGGGTTTGTTAGCCTTAACCCAAGGTTTTATTAAAGAAGTATTATCTCTTATAGGATGGATAATATCATTTATTTCCGTAACTATATTAATGCCTGAGGCTGGTAAATTTTTAAGACCCTTTATAGAGTCAGAAGCATTATCTGATTTAATTACAATAGCATTAATTTTTATTATAACCCTTATGATTTGGCGAGTTATTAGCTTAATGATAATCAAGTTATTTAAAATTACATCAATAAACTATATTGATCGTATTTTAGGTTTTATTTTTGGGATTCTAAGAATTTATATTCTATTACTAATAGTATTCGCAATTCTTATTCTTCCATTAGAAGATGCTGAAAGACCTAATTATATTAAATTCTCCTCTGTTTCACCCATAATTGAAAAATCAGTTAATTTAACTCTTAATAATATCCCTCAATTGAAATATTATATTTCTAGAGGACAAGAATCTTCTTCAGAGATTATTAATCCTGAGGAAAGTGATATTAACCAAAATGAATAAAAAAAATAGCAATATGGAAGAAGATAAGCTTCATGAAGAATGTGGTGTTTTTGGAGTCTACAATCATCCCGATGCTGCTGCTTTAACAGCCCTAGGCCTTCATGCTCTTCAACATAGAGGCCAAGAGGCTGCTGGAATAGTGACATTTGACGGGGAAAGATTCTTATCAGAAAAACACTTGGGACTTGTAAGCGATCACTTTTCAAGACCTTCAGTAATAAAAAGACTAGAAGGAAACAATAGTGTTGGTCACAATAGATATTCTACAACAGGCGGAACTGTTCATAGAAATATCCAGCCATTATTTGCTGATCTATGGGGTGGAGGGTTTGCAATTGCTCATAATGGAAACTTAACCAACGCATTATCTCTAAGGTATGATCTAGTAAAAAATGGATCAATTTTTCAATCAACCTCTGATACTGAAACTATTCTTCAGCTTGTTGCCAAGTCAAAAGCCGATAGAACTATAAAACGATTAGTTGATGCACTAATACAAATAGAAGGTGCTTATTCATTAGTAATCTTAACAAATAAAAAATTAATAGGCGCCAGAGATCCTTTTGGTATTAGGCCATTAGTTCTAGGGAAGTTGGATGGTGCATATATACTTTGTTCAGAAACTTGTGCGCTAGATATTATAAGCGCTGAATTCATAAGAGAAATAAATCCTGGTGAAGTTGTTATTATTACAGAGGAAGGAATTGAGAGTATTAATCCATTTACCAAAACACAATCAAGGCCAGATCTTTTTGAATATATTTATTTTTCAAGACCTGATTCAGTCCTTGATGGAAAATCAGTTTATGATTGTCGGAAATCTTTTGGAAAAGTTTTAGCAAAAGAATTTCCTATAAATGCAGATATTGTTGTACCAGTCCCAGATTCTGGAGTTCCCGCAGCATTAGGTTTTTCTGAAGAGTCAAAAATACCATTTGAATTGGCTATTATTAGGAATCATTATGTTGGAAGAACTTTTATCCAACCAACACAATCTTCTCGTCACTCTAAAGTTAAAATGAAACATAATCCAAATAGAAGTTCAGTCGAAGGTAAGAAAATAATACTTATTGATGATAGTATTGTAAGAGGTACAACATCAGTAAAAATTGTTCAACTAATGAGAGATGCTGGGGCTAAAGAGGTCCATCTCAGAATTGCTTGCCCACCTATAATGTTTCCTGATTTCTATGGTATAGATACACCTGAGACAGAACAATTACTTGCCGCAAACCATAATCTTGATGATATGTGTAATTTTATTGGCGCTGATAGTCTTGGATTCCTATCTTTAGACGGTCTATATAAGGCTATGGGCTACCCAAAAGGAAGAGATAACCAAAACCCGCAATTCACTGATCACTGCTTTACCGGTGATTATCCAACAGATCTTAAAGATTATAACGATAAAAATCTTCAAGAACAGTTATCGCTTTTATCTGATAATGAAGCCTCTACCTAATTATGCAAAAGGACATGAAAAATAAAATTGCGCTTATTACAGGTGCATCAAGAGGATTAGGCCGCTCTGTGGCAAAGTCTTTGGCAAAAAAAGGTGTTGAATTAATCCTTGTTGCCAGAACTATTAGCGCACTTGAAGAACTAGATGATGAAATAAAATCACTCGGATCAAAATCAACTATTGTTCCTATGGATCTAGAGGATAACGATTCAATTGATGTTCTTGGAGGAGAAATTCATAAAAAATGGGGAAAATTAGATATTTTAGTTAGTAGCGCAGCTACGGTTGGTGAAATCACTCCAGTATCACACTTAGATCCAAAAATATGGAATAAAGTAATAAATTTAAACCTTAGTGTTAACTTTAGATTAATAAGATCCTTTGAACCTTTATTAAAAAATTCAAGTCAATCTTACGCTATATTTGTATCGGATAATAATTCTAAATCAATAAAGCCATTTTGGGCTCCATATAATATATCAAAATTAGGTTTAGAAAATCTAATTAAAATATGGAAAAAAGAAATCGAGAGGACAAATATTAAAGCTATTATATTTGAGCCAGGAGATATGAAAACAGCAATGAGAGCAAGTTTTATGCCAGGTGAGAATAATAAAAATCTAAATAACCCTGAGGATATTTCAGAAAAAATAATTGATTTGATTAAATTTTAACATAAGGTTACTTGGAATATGGATTTTTCGATCCCTTAATCTCCAAACGAATAGTAACACCCTCAAACCCAAATTCTTTTCTTATCTCATTTATTAGATAGCGTTTATATGACTCTTTTATAAAGTCTGGATGATTGGTGAAAATGACAAAAGATGGAGGCTTAGAGCTAATTTGAGTTATATATTTTATCTTAACTTGTCTCCCATTTTTATTTGGATGAGGGTGTTTTAACGAAACACTATCTAAAAAATTATTAAGATCAGATGTTCCCAATTTCCTCTCACTAATAAAGCTTATCTCTTTTAAAGAATCCATCATCTTATCAATACCTTTACCTGTTTGAGCTGATATATAAGACGTCTTTATTTTACCAAGCTGTGGTAGAAATTCCTCTATCTTCTCTTCAATTTGGTTTTTAAGTATTTTTTTGTTACTAACCATATCCCATTTATTAATAACTATTAGAAAAGGCTTTCCCTCTTTCTCTATAAGATTAGAAATATTTGCATCTTGTTTTTCAAATCCTCGCAAAGCATCAATCATAAGAATTGCAATCTCAGAATTTTCAGTTGCACTCAATGAACTCATTACAGATAATTTCTCCGCATGATCAATAACCTTTGACTTTCTTCTAATACCTGCGGTATCCCAAATTTGATACTTAGAAGATTTCCACTGAAAGTATATTGGAACAGAGTCCCTAGTTAAACCTGCCTCAGGACCGACAATCTGTCTATCTTCACCTATTAATTGATTTATTAGAGTAGATTTTCCTGAATTAGGTCTTCCTAAAATTGTAATTTTTTTATGAGTATCATCTTTTTTATTTTCACAAAGTTCGTTGTTAGAAATTTCTTTTACTGATTGAAGTAAGTCACCTATTCCAAGATTATGTTCCGAAGAAATTAAAACAGGATTTCCAAACCCTAGAGATAAGCTCTCGATTTCTCCCTGTTTTAAAGCAACCCCTTCACATTTATTGGCTACAAGAATAACCTTTTTTCCACTTTTCCTAATAAGAGAAGCTAAAGATAGATCATCTGATGTGAGGTTAGCTCTTGCATCTATTACAAATAAAAGAATTGTAGCTTTGTCAATTGCTTTTATCGAAGATAACTTAGTTATTCGTGAAATATTATCCGATGATAAATCTTCAATTCCAGCCGTATCAATTAAATCATATGAATGATCGCCTACCTCTAAAGACTCAACCCTATAATCCCTAGTAATACCAGGTTCATTAGCTACTAACGCTAGCCTCTTCCCTATCAATCGATTAAAAAGAGTTGATTTACCAACATTTGGTCTTCCTATTATAGCCAATACATCTGACATTATTTCTCTTAGTTATAGGCTATTAAAGCACCATCATCATTTAACAAGTAAATTACTTCATCTACAATGATTGGAGCTATAAAAAAAGAGCCAGGTATCTTAGTTGTTTCAATAATTTCTCCTGTTTGAGGAGATACCCAGGCAGCAACCCCGTGTGATGAAATAATTAACAACTTATCAGAGATTAAGATTGGTCCACTCCATCTTATAGCCCCTTCCCTTTCATCCTCATCAAGATATTGTTCTAATTGAGTTACCCATTTGATATTACCAGCACTCCTTGAAATACCTATTAATTCAGAGTTTGTTGAAAGGGTAAAAACCCAATCACCTGATACCCAAGGTGTTTCTGTTCCAGAAATATCCAAAGTCCATAGCCTTTCGCCTGTTGCAATATCAATTGAAACCATTCTACCGGCATGACTAATTGATATTAGCCTCCCATTATCAGCAACAGGCCTTGCTGTAATTGAGTTAATTTCAGATAAAGAGGTAGATGATCCTGTTCTTGATAAAGAATCTGTCCAAACAACCGATCCATTAAGGGTCCTAATTGCGTAAATTTCACCTGATGAATAAGGTACAAAAACTAAACCAGCATCAATAGCAACGGAATTGGAGGATAAAACTGAAGCAGTTTCAAGAATTCCCCTATGACTCCATAAAATTTCTCCATTTATATTATTAATTGCAAATAGCTGATTATCATGAGTTATTGCAAAAACTATATTATTATATGATATTGGAGCTGAACGAATTGGTATTCTTAGATCCACTCTCCACAGTTCACTTCCGTCAATAGCATCTATAGCTATAACATTACCAAAACCACTTGTGGAATATATGGTTCCTTCATCATAAGTAATACCACCCCCAAATCCTTCAGACTTTTTTTCTTTTTTTATAGAAATATCTTTTTGCCATAATCTTTTTTTAGTCTGAAGATTAAAAGCGTTTACTTTAGCATCAGACCCTAAGGCAAATATATTTCCATCAACAATAATTGGAGAACTCATTAAGGCTGAAGTCTTAGATGAGCCTGAAGCAATATTAAACTTATATTTTTGTTTTAAGAAATTTGGACCTGAAATATTATGAAGAGAATTATTTAAGGAACCACCAGGATACTGCCATGAAGAATTCTTTTTAGAAGGAGGAAGAACTACCCTATTATCACGTAATTTTGGATCTGATACTAAATTCTTCTCTAAACTCAAAATTGATATACGGTCGCCTTGAATCCTATCTTTATCAATATCATTTCCACCAAAGAAATTATTAATACTACCGCAGCCAGAGATAATTGATGAAATAAAAATTA
>PAGD01000016.1 GCA_002704345.1 Rhodobiaceae bacterium
AAATTAAGAAATAAAAAATTGGTTTTATTGAAAACAGGGCTATAGTTAAATTAATAAATTCTTAATAATAATAATAATAATAATGGAGAATTAATTGAAAAATGATATTACGTGGATTATTGGAATTCTTTTTTTTCTGTTTGGTCCGGCAATTGCAATCATGATGCTTTACGTAAACTTCTAATTTTAAATTTTTAAATTTTTAAATTTTTAACTTAACAATAAAGCTCATTGGGATATTTTATCATTATGAGAGAATATCCTAAAAGACCAAATCCTAAGACAGGAAAAAATTTTAAGCGTGGTGATTGGAATATTGCTAAAAACAAGCGTTTTCTATTCTATGAGGTAGGTAAAATAGGAAGAGATAAAAAACATGCCTTAGAGAAATGGGCTATTCCAAGAATATATTATAAGTATCTTAAAAATACTGAAAAACGTCAGTCAGTCTAAATATTAGAATCCATTTCATCCAAGGAAAAAGGTATATCCGGCCTTAAGTCTTCTGTACTATCTTTCCAAAGAGCATCGTTTGCCAAAGCACTATCGAATGACTCAATAAGTCGGGTAATTTTTCCTGAAACAATTGTCATAATATGAAAATAAGTTTGATTATATGGCTTTCCACTAAGGGCTAATCCATCATTTTGGGCCATTGCAATTACCATATTGTCAAAGATACTTATAATTTTAAAATTTCTGCAAAAAATCATTTGCTCAGGATCGACACAAGAAAAAACCAAAGGTATGACATCCTCCAAAAATCTTTTTTTTCCTTTGTAGATTCCTGATAAAACTCCACTGGACATAGGAACAATTAGTTCAAAATCATTATCTATTAGGGCTTCAACAGCCTCAATATCGCCAGCAGCTATACCGTTATAAAAATCTTCTGTTACTTTTTGATAAATTGAAATAGCCAACACTCAACCCTTGTTAATATAAAGTTTTTCTAATCTGAACCAATACTAGTTAAGGTATGCTGAATAACCTTCCATGAACCATCTATCTTTTTCATATGAGTCACGTAATGACCCCAAAGGGTTGATTTTTTCTCAGCACCCTCTTTATAATAATGCGTAGCTTGAATATCTGTTCTCACTTTAGCAACTCCATCCTCGTAGACTATTAGTGGGTTACCCATCATATGCTGGCTACTTTTATACTTACTAACTGCCTCTTTTACGTAAGATACCCATTCCTCTTTTCCATTCAAAGTAACTTGCCCACCAGATCTAAAATTGGGATCATAAATAATATTTACCTCAACATCATCAGAGAAAATCTTTTCATAAAAATCAAAATCCTTAGTATCGATACCTCTAGCATAAGAACTCATTACATCAATAATATCTAATCGATCACTTGTAGTTAATTCTTTGGACATTGCTCCCCCAAATAGAAAAATTATAAAGATTAAAGTTAATAATATTTTTTTTATACTGACAACCATTTATCTTTAACCTCCTCCATAGTATCAATTTATTTATTTTAATTTAAAAAAGTGTACCATTTTCATTGAACCATTCAAGAATATATTCCTCTACATTTTTAAGACTGGACTCATTTACAGAACAATCTCTAACCGACATTCCTCTCTCATGAATTGTTTCTGAACTTCCAGAAATAAGATGGTGCCAATCATGCAGGCTCTCTCCCTCATCGATCAATCTATAAGCACATGTGGATGGAAGCCAATCAAGTTTCTTTAAATTCTTTAAATCTAACTGAATACAATCAGGCACATTTTCATTACGATTTTTGTAATCCTTGCACTTACAAGATGTCTGATCTAAGAAGCTGCAAGAAACATTTGAAACTGATATTTCACCTGTATCTATATCCTCGAGCTTATGAAGGCAACACTTACCACAACCGTCACATAAAGATTCCCACTCAACCTTTGTCATCTGATTTAATGATTTTGTTTCCCAGAAATGTTTGTTATTTGACATATGGAGATAATAAGGCAGAAGTTAGAAAAAAGAAATTAAGAGTTAATAGACATTCAAAATCATATTATCTAAAATTGAAAAATGATAAAAAAATTAATAATATTTTTTACCTTATTTATTGTTTTTTTCAGCAATAAGGCTTTTGCCGATTGGGAAAAATTTGGTGAAACAGAGTCGGCCACCTATTATATAAATTTTAATGAAACCAGCTATGACGATAAGTATATATATTACTGGGTTTTAACCGATTATTTTAAGGAACAAGAGAATTCTTTTATCACAAGTAAATATTTTTCAAAAAAAGTATACAAACAGACAGATTGTAAAAGGTTTCGAACAAGTGCTATGCAAATAATTTTATATGAGAATAAAATGTCTGAAGGAAATATTTTAATAAATGAAAGCTACAAAGAGAGTAGCTTTACCACACCTATTTTTGAATCAATAGGTTTTGAAGAATTAGAGCAAATATGCAGTCATATCGAAAAGTAGGTCTTAACTATCTACTTTATCTTTATTAAGAACATGGCTTACTGAAAATTCAGCACCTAAGTTATCACCCTTATAAAACTCACTTTCTTGATCTTCTTCCGACCACCATCCCTCGATGATGTTTTTCCCTGCCTCAATTATTTTATTCACTTGAGCACCCCTTATTATTGTTATTTTATAAAGTTAACCGAGTCTCTTAAATTTCAAAACAAATTAACAATAATAAAATCTTATCTCAGAAAAAAATATTGTCTAGAAAATAATAATTAAGATAATGTCTCTAAAATTTGATTTAGTTTTTTTAAAATTTCTTCATTCTTTATAGATTTAGTACTTGTCTCTTTATCAAGTATTTCAGTTAATTTATTAGTTGAACTAATTGTATTATTATCGATAGGTTGAGGGTCACTTAATTTTTCATTAACTTGCTTAATACTCAAGCCATCCTGTCGCAAAAAATTTTTTATTTTAATTAAAAGATTAATGTCTTCTGGACGATAAAACCTTCTTCCTCCAGGTCTTTTTATAAGTTTGATTTGATTAAATTTAGTTTCCCAAAATCTTAAAACATAGGATGGCTCTCCCACTTCTTTGGAGGCCTCACCAATTGTTCTATAAGCTTCAGGACCTTTTTTAACCATATTCTACATTCTTTTATTCGTTAACTATTTTATTTTTAAGTTCTTTACTTGCTCTAAAAACAACAACCCTTCTGGCGTCAATGACAGCCTCTTCTTTAGTTTTTGGATTTCGACCAATTCTTTCTTTTTTTTGCCTAACCATAAAACTTCCAAAAGATGAAAGTTTTACACTATTCCCGTCTACAAGTTCCAATATCATTTCTTCAAAAATTTGATCAACTATTTGAGAGGATTCAACCTTTGAAATACCCACTTCAGAATATATTGCTTCAGATAAATCAGCTCTAGTTAAAGTTTCACTCATTTTAATTTTCCTCTCTCTATATAAAAAACTCTTTTTTAAAAAAAATCAAGGACTTCTACCATCTAATTAAAGTAGAACCCCAACTAAATCCCCCNCCCATAGCCTCTAATAAAACTAAATCACCTTTCTTAATTTTATCATTCTCAATAGCTTCATATAAAGCNAGCGGTATTGAGGCAGCTGATGTATTGGCATGTTTATCCAAAGTAATTATTACCTTATCTTTACTAAGTCCAACTTTTTTTGAAACTGCTTCAAGAATTCTTATATTTGCCTGATGAGGCACAAACCAATCAATATCATCTATAGTCAAATCATTATAATCAATTGCCTCAATTATTGCGGAAGATAGATTATGAACTGCATGCTTAAAAACACCCTTACCATCCATTCTTAAAAAACCTACTTGATTAGANATGGATGGTCCGCCGTCTACGTAAAGAAGGTCTTTNTAACGCCCATCGGAGTGCAGGTGATTACTAAGAACACCTCTATTTGTATCATCACTTGAAGCAGATAAAACCATTGCACCNGCNCCATCNCCAAATAGAACACAAGTTGATCTATCATCCCAATCAAGTATTCTACTGAAAGTCTCTGATCCAATAACGAGGGCATTTTTTATGTTTCCGGCTTTTATTGCATTATCTGCAGCTTCAACAGCAAAAACAAATCCTGAGCAAACTGCCTGCATATCATAAGCATATCCCTTTTCAATCCCAAGAGATGATTGAATTAATGTAGCAGAAGCAGGAAATGTATTATCTGGNGTAGCCGTAGCTAAAACTATGAGATCAATATCAGAATTTTTAAGACCGGAGTTATTAATTGCNATCTGNGCCGCCTNTGTACCAAGAGAAGATGTAGTTTCGCCTTCTGATGCTATTCTTCTTTCTTTAATTCCAGTCCTTTCTTCAATCCACTCCTCTGATGTATCCATACGCATTGAGAGGTCTTTATTTGTAACAATTTCTTTCGGAAGTGAGGCACCTACCCCGCTGACAATAGATCTATATATTTTATTATTAGNACTCATANTTAAATATTTTTATTCACCAAGCTTTCAATTGTTTTNGACATTTTAGANTGATTTAACTTCAAACTAAACTCAAGTGCCTTNGAAAAGCCAANAGCATCTGTTCCTCCATGACTTTTTACCACTAACCCATTTAAACCTAAAAATACACCTCCATTAAGCTCTCTTGGGTCCATTTTATCTTTAAGTATTTGAAAGGATTTTATTCCAACTANATAGCTTAATTTTCCTAAAAAAGATTTCTTAAANGCATCGGACATAAANTGAGCAATTAACTTTGCAGTTCCCTCAGCTGTTTTTAAAGCTATATTTCCTGTAAATCCGTCTGTAACAACAACATCAGATTTACCAAGTGAAATATCATCACCTTCAACATAGCCAATATAATTTTCATTGAATAAATTTGTCATTTTCTTTGATGCTTCTTGAATGTTTTCTGTACCCTTCATTTCCTCATGACCGATGTTTAATAAACCAATTGAAGGATTTTGCTTTTCTAAAGCACTCAACGCATGAGCATAACCTAGAATACCAAACTGAACTAATTGATCAGAAGAAACTTCAATATTTCCACCTAGATCCAATACAACAGAGCGGCCATTAATATTTGGCCAATAACTTGCAATGGCAGGTCTTTCGATTCCTTCAAGCTTTTTTAGTATAATTGCTGATAAACCCATTAAAGCTCCAGTATTTCCTGCGGATATAGCGACATCTGCATTTCCATCACTTACAGATTTTATACAACCCCACATAGAAGACTCTTTACCTATTTTTCTAATGGCATCAATGGGTTTCGCATCCATAGGGACGACCTTTTCACAATGAATAATCTCTATTTTATTTTCACTAATAGAATTTTTCTTAATTTCACTTTTAATCTTATCTTTATCACCGAAAAGAATAGCGGAAAAATTATCAAAATTATTTAATGCTATTGATAGTCCTTCTATTATTGCACCNGGGCTATTATCACCNCCCATTGCATCTATTGATATTACTTTATTTGAACTCACTTAAAGCCCCCGCGCTTTAAATATTAACTTTTAAAATTTATTAGAAGATATTAACAAAATATCATCCAAAGATTTATCACTATACTTATTAACTTTTTGAAGAACAAAATGATATAATTTTTTAGACTCATTACTCATTTTATTATTATTTGACCATATATTTCTTATTAAGCACTCACAAAATTTTTCTTCATTATTAAAACTTTGATCATACATTTTTGTTCTTCCATAAAAAGATTCGATTACTATCTTCATTTTTTTTCCAAAAGATTGATCGCTAATTCCCATCTCTCGATAAGAAGATTCTACTTCTATCATAAATATATCAAAAAGCTTTTGTGTAAAAATTTTTTCAGACTCTCCTGAGTTTTCAAAAATTTTAATAAAAACAAAGATATGTAAAATTATAATATCAAAACGACCGTCGATCGTATCAGGTACTTTTAAGTCAACATAAAAAAACTTATCATATGAGGATTTAAGGATTCTTTTATATAAAATACCGTGAGGCAAAGTATAATCAGGCTCGGAATTAAAAAAAGACGATATAGTATTTATAAATTTTTTTAACATTTCTTTTCACTATGATTGACAAATATCAAAGAACAGACCATTTCTATACTTATATTAATTAAGGTTTAACTTTTATCTCATGAATAATGTAATTAAAAAATATATTTTTGTCTTTTTATGCATTTTTGGAACATCATGTTCATCAATAGTGTCTCCAATAGTGGAAAACAGGGGTTATGTTTTTGATGAAGAACTTTTAAGCAAAATAACTCTTGATCAAACAATTTCAAGTGATGTTCTAGATATACTGGGATCGCCATCAACCACGTCTGCAATTGACGCCTCAACATGGTATTACATATACAGTAAAGCTGAAACAACTGCTTTTTTCCACCCCGAAGTTACTGATAGAAGAGTATTAGCGATTACATTCAATGAATCAAATAAAGTTAATAATTTAAAATATTATGGCTTAGAGGACGGAAAAGTAATATCATACGTCGATAGACAGACACCAACTAGGGGTAGAGAGCTTACTGTTATTCAACAACTCTTTGGAAACCTAGGAAGATTAGGAGCAGGAAGTTTACCAGGTAACTAATGGAAAATACAAATAATATATCAATTAGCAAAAATGCTGCAGAAAAAATTAAAAATATAATTTCTTCACAAGAAAAGGGTCTTATTTTAAAAATATCAGTTCTTGGCGGGGGTTGTGCGGGCTTTTCTTATCAATTTGATCTAGTAAAGAATCTGGATAAGGGTGATATATTGCTCGAAGAAAATGGAGCGAAGGTATTAATTGATGAAGTTTCTATTCCTTATTTAGAAGGTTCAGTTATCGATTATAAAAATGATTTAATTGGTCAATCCTTTGAAATAAAAAATCCTAATGCAACTTCATCTTGTGGTTGCGGTACCTCTTTCTCAATGTAAAAATGGTAAAAATTGCAAGCTGGAACGTGAACTCTGTAAGATCTAGAATTGGTAATGTTTTAGATTGGTTGAAGCTTGAAAATCCAGATATTTTATGTTTACAAGAAACAAAAGTTATAGATAAGGATTTTCCTATAAGTCCTTTTGAGGAAATTGGTTATAACCTCCAGATACATGGACAAAAAAGCTACAATGGCGTTGCCGTTCTATCAAAATACCTTATTGAAGAAACATATAGAGGTATCCCAAATTATAATGATGACCAAGCACGTTATATAGAAACAGTACACTCAACAGATATAGGTATGGTAAGATTATCAAATATTTATCTTCCAAACGGAAACCCTGCACCAGGACCAAAATATGATTATAAACTTGAATGGATGAGAAAATTAAAGTCTCACTTATCGGAAACACTTCTAAATGAAGAGATATTTATTGTCTTGGGAGATTTTAATGTCATTCCTGAAGAGGAAGATGTTCATGATCCTGAGGCATGGAAGGATGATGCTTTATTTAAAATTGAAACAAAAAAAGCTTATAGAGAAATATTATCTCTTGGTTTCTTAGATTCTTTTAGACAGTTCAATAATGAACCAGGAAACTATACATTTTGGGACTACCAAAGAGGTGCCTGGCAGAGAAACAATGGGATAAGGATTGACCATATTTTAACATCACCATTAGCGGCTGATAAGATGAAAAATGTTTATATTGATAAAACAGTTAGAGATAAAGATAAGCCCTCTGATCACGTTCCAATTATAATTGAGATAGAATAAAATTTTGTTATTTAAATATCAGCATAAACATGCGTTTCTTCATCAGCACCAGGATGGGTAATTGCGCCCTTTTGAGCAGATCCAACAGTTTGAGAATACTTCCATAAAGTTCCACTATTATAATCAGTTCCTCTCGGTTTCCAAGATTCCCTTCTTTTAGCGAATTCTTCCTCTGTTAAATCAACATTAATTATTCCTTTTTCCCCATCGATGACAATTTTATCACCGTCTTTTATTAAGGCGATTGGTCCTCCAACTGCTGCCTCTGGTCCTACATGACCAACGCATAACCCTCTAGTTCCACCACTAAATCTTCCATCAGTTATAAGGGCAACTTTTCCACCCATATCTTGTCCAGATAAGGCTGCAGTAGTTGAAAGCATTTCTCTCATACCTGGACCACCTTTTGGACCCTCATATCTAATTACGATAATATCACCTTCACTGTATTCCCTATCAGAAACACACTTAAAGGCATCCTCCTCACAATCAAAACACCGAGCTATTCCTTCAAAAAATGTATTTTCCATACCAGCAACTTTAACTATAGCTCCATCAGGGGCCAAATTACCCTTCAAGCCAACAACTCCCCCAGTCGGACTAAGAGGATTATTATATGGTCTAATAACTTTTTGATCAGTATTGAACTCAACAGTATCTAAGTTTTCCTCTATAGTCTTACCAGTAACTGTTAAGCAATCTCCATGTATATAACCTCCTTCGTATAAGGTTTTAATGATAATAGGTACGCCACCTGCTTCATAAACATCTTTTGCAACATATTGACCACCTGGTTTTAAATCAGCTATGTAAGGAGTTTTTTTAAATATCTCTACAACATCATCAAGATTAAACTCAATACCACACTCATGAGCTATTGCAGGTAAATGAAGGCCAGCATTTGTTGATCCTCCAGTTGCAGCAACAATAGTTGCAGCATTCTCAAGAGATTTTCTTGTAACTATATCTCTTGGTCTAATATTTTTTTCAATTAAATTCATAATCTGCTTACCGGATTCATATGCATATTTATCGCGATCCTCATAAGGCGCTGGAGCTCCTGAAGAATATGGTAAAGCAAGCCCCATTACTTCGGAAACACATGCCATTGTGTTGGCGGTAAATTGACCACCACAAGCTCCCGCACTGGGGCATGCAACTTTCTCAAGATCTTCAAGATCTTTCTCAGATGCACCACCTGCAGCATGCTTTCCAACAGCCTCAAAGACGTCAACAACTGTTACATCGTTTCCNTTGAATCTACCCGGTAAAATTGAGCCACCATACATAAACACACTTGGAACATTTAAACGACACATCGCCATCATTAAACCCGGTAACGATTTATCACATCCTGCCAAACCAACAAGAGCGTCATAAGAATGGCCACGAACGGTTAATTCTGTTGAATCAGCAATTACCTCTCTTGAGACCAAAGAAGACTTCATACCTTGATGACCCATGGCAATACCATCAGTTACAGTAATAGTACAAAATTCTCTTGGTGTTCCATCAGCATCCTTAACACCCCTTTTAACCGACTGAGCTTGACGCATCAAAGCGATATTGCAGGGAGCTGCCTCATTCCATGTAGAAACAACACCAACAAAAGGTTTCGCAATATCTTCTTCAGTCATTCCCATTGCATAATAGTATGATCTATGAGGTGCTCTCTCAGGACCAATACTAACATGCCTACTGGGTAACTTTGTTTTATCAAATCTTTTCTTAGTCATCTAAACACCTTATAATTATGACTTTGGTTTTATAACCATCCACATATTGTCGCTTGTTGGCAAATAGTCAAAAAAATTAAATTTCACTACCTCATAATTAGCATTACTTACCATGGTTAATAAAGTTTTTGGAGTAAATTGATTAACATGATCGGGAAATCTAAAACCACACCATTTATTTCCTCTTATCTTTCGATTTATAGAGCCATAGTTTGGAACCTTTATGATAGCGAAAGCATCATTCTTAAGAGTATACTTAAGATTTTTTAAAACCTCAAAAGGATCATGCTCGTGTTCAAGGTAGGCCCTCAATATAGCACCTGAAAATTTATTTTCACCAAACCTATCTAAAACCTCCGTAGAAGGAGCGCAAACTGCTTCTCCGCCCCTTTTTTTAAATACCTCATTTGCTTCTCTTGCAGATTCTTCTGAAATATCGATACCATAAGGAATATATTTATTTGATATATTATTAAATTTAGCTCCGGAACCACAACCAATATCAAGAATTTCCCCTTCATTACAAAATCTATAGAGCAGAGACTTTAATTTATCTCTTTTCAAAAACCCTTTAATGTATCTTCGAACTCTTTTTTTTGTGCTAATCACTTCTTCATCAGAAAAATTTCTTTCCCATGAAAACTCTTTCTTCATTCTTTCGTAAATAGGTACTTCAGGCATATAAACAAAAGAGCACTCGCATTTGACAAGTTTCCAAGGTTTAGATTCATATCTTAAAGTATTGTTATTTAATGATTTACTACATAATGGACAAAATCTTTTTTTTATTTTTGAATTATTCACCATTTGAAACAAACTTACCTATAAATAATTTTGACTCTTTAACTTTAGTAAGGCTGGAGGATAAATCATCAAGTCTGTCAATATTTTCTTGAACTACCTCCTTTGGGGCTTTTTCAACAAAATTCTTGTTATCTAACTTCTTTTTTAATGAATTTATGTCTTGAAATATTTTTTCCTCTTCTTTTTCAATCCTTAATAACTCCATGGATAGATCAATAGAGTCATCTATTACAAGTGCAAAATCAATTTCTGACACAGAAAAGGAGGCTGCCCTATCAGAAAAATTTGATACCTTGATTAAATCATCAACTCTTACCAGTCTGTTTAAAAGCAATTTAATATCCTGAATTTTACTTAACTTTTTATAATCTTTTTCCATAACCTCGAGAGATAGGTTGGTTTTAGAGGCTATATTGAGCTCAGATCGTATAGATCTTATCGAAGAAATTATATTAATAATAAAATTGGTATTTAAAGAGAGTTTCACATCCTCTTTTTCTGGAAGATTTAAGTCCCATTCGCTTAGAATAAGTGGCTTTTCTTTATAACCTAAGTTTTCCCATAGCTCTTCAGTTATAAAAGGCATAAAAGGATGAAGCTTAGTAAGAATAAATTTTAATGAAAATGCTGTTACCGCTTTAATTTCATCTAAATGCTCGCTATCCGACGAGTCAAAGTAAGGTTTTATAAGCTCAAGATACCAATCACAGAAGATATGCCAGATAAAATGATAAATTTCATTCGAGGCTTCGTTAAATTTATACTCGTCTAAATAAAGGTTAATTTTTTTATCTGTTTTGATAATTTCACCTAAAATCCAATTTGTTAAAATACATTTTAAATTTTCTAAATCAATTTTTTGATATTTTGAACAATTATTGATTTCGCAAAAACGTGAAGCATTCCATAATTTAGTACCAAAATTTCTATAGCCTTCAACTCTTGATTTAGATAATTTTATATCCCTTCCAAACGAAGCCATTGAGGCCAGTGTAAACCTGAGTGAATCAGCCCCATACTGATCGATAAGCTCGAGAGGATCAACAACATTCCCTTTAGACTTGGACATTTTTTGACCATTTTCATCTCTAACTAAAGCATGAATATAGACTTCTGAAAAAGGTATTTTCTTCTGAAAATATAATCCCATCATCATCATTCTAGCTACCCAGAAAAATATAATATCAAAACCTGTAATCAAAAGACTGGTAGGATAAAACCTGTCAAGGTCATTTGTATCATTAGGCCAATCCAGAGTTGAAAAAGGCCATAAGGCAGATGAAAACCAGGTATCAAGAACATCTTCATCCCTAGAAATTTTATCAGTACTATATTTTTCTTTTGCAATAATTTTGGCTTCGGCTTCTGATTTTGCAACAATAACCTCACCTTTNTCAGTATACCATGCAGGTATACGGTGGCCCCACCATAGTTGTCTTGAGATGCACCAAGGCTGAATATTATTCATCCAATCAAAATAAGTCTTACTCCAGTTTTCTGGAATAAATTTTGTTTCNCCATTTTCAACATTTTCAATGGCTGGCTTAGCTAATGTTTTAGCATCAACATACCATTGATCTGTTAAATAAGGCTCTATAATAACGTCTGATCTATCTCCATGAGGAACTGAATTTAAATATGGCTCAGCCTTTACTAGATATCCCTTTTCTTCTAGTTGTTTTAATAATAATTCTCTTGCTTCAAACCTATCTATTCCTTGCCAATCTTTTGGNGTATTTTCATTTAGAGCACCATTAGTATCTAAAATAGAAATCATTTCTAAATTATTTCTTTTACCAACTTCAAAATCATTGAAATCGTGGGCAGGTGTTATTTTAACAGCACCACTTCCTTGATCAGGATCTGCATATTCATCTTCAATTATGGGAATAGCTCTATNTACTATCGGTATAACAATCTTTTTTCCTATTAATTTTTTATATCTTTTATCTTTTGGGTGAACTGCTATTGCCGTATCGCCGAACATTGTCTCTGGTCTAGTNGTTGCAATAGTTATTGAATTCTTAGAATCCTCTTCAAAATTNTACCTGATATACCAAAGATGACCGTCCATCTCTTTTTGAATAACCTCAAGATCAGAAATTGCTGTCTTTAAGGCAGGATCCCAATTCACCAGCCTTTTATCCTTATAAATCAATCCATCATTATAAAGATCAACGAAAACTTTTACGACTGCTTCAGAAAGGCCTTCGTCCATAGTAAATCTTTCTCTACTCCAATCACATGAGGCTCCCAACCTTCTTAACTGCTTAGTAATTGTACCACCTGACTTTTCTTTCCATTTCCATATTTCTTCAATGAAAGTTTCACGTCCAAGGCTTTGTCTATCAGCGTTACCCTCTGCAGCTAAATTTCTTTCAACCACCATTTGGGTTGCAATTCCTGCGTGATCGGTACCAGGTTGCCATAAAACGTCCCTACCCTTCATCCTTTGATAACGAACTAGGATATCTTGCAATGTAGTGTTTAATGCATGCCCCATATGCAAACTACCCGTAACATTTGGAGGAGGCATAACGATAGAAAACCTCTCATCACCAACCCCCGTTGGTTTAAAAAAACCTTCAGATTCCCAAGTGTTATAAATGCGCCTCTCAGACTCAGAGGGATCATATTTTGTATCAATCATATTAATTACGTTTTTTAAATAATTTTGCTACTTCTTCTTTAACAGATTCTTCTACTATAGGTTTTAAATTATTAGCAAACCACTCATTAAGGGTTTCTTTAATGGTTTCCCTAATAATATCATCAATAGATAGATCAGATAAAAAACTACTCTCATCTAAATTAAGGTTTTTTCTTATATCATCTGCAAGGTCTTCATTTGTAATTGGTTCTTCAGGTAAATCGTCAGGATCAACAACATCATCAAGGAGTATCGAGTCATCTTCGTCTGATATAACATCAGTTAATTCAAGAATTTCTTCCTCATCTTCAATATCTTTAGATACTTTATCATTAGAAATAACCTCCTTAATAGATGAAAGAATTTCATTAACAGACATTTCTTGATTATTTTCTTCAGATACCATAATGACTTCACCTTACAAGAAAGGAGTTATATTTCAATCAACATTTTTAATATCTTTAAAACCCTTCCATCCAATTTTAAAGTTTCGAACTTTGTTATAATTTTTCATTGGATCGTAAGAGTTAATTTCCAAGGAGAGCTTTTCAGGAGTTAGTTCTCCTATGCTTAAAAGTAAAAAAAATCTTGAAAGCATTGAGTCATTTTTCGCGCTAATTTGAGAAACCTGAGAGTCTAGATATTCTCTTTCAGCGTCTAGAACATCTAAATTAGTTCTTGTTCCTAACTCAAATTCAATTTTAACACCTTCAAGCGCAATTTTATTAGCCTCTACTTGCTTTTGAGAAGATTCTATTTTTGAAAGAGATGATGTATATTGAGCAAACGCTTTTTTAATCTGACTTTTTAACTTTCTTTTAGACTCAACTAAATAATATCTATCTCGATTATTAATTTCTTGAGCTTTTCTAATGTTAGACCAATTTAATCCTCCTGTAAAAATTGGCATACTTATAGAACCGGTTACTTGATATGAGTCACCATTATAATCTCTCATAAAAACTTCTTTTGAATTTGAATACTCGCCATGAATACTTACAACTGGTGAAAGTAAAGATTTTGCTGAAGCTAGACCATATCTAGATGACTTTTCATTTTTTTCAGCAAAGTGAAGAAGTGGGCTAGTATTCTCTGCAATAAGAATTGCATCATTAATTGAGTTAGGCAGAATAATCTTCTTTTTATATTCTTTAAGATTATTTGGCTCTCTTCCTATTATTTCCTTATAGTTTGCTTTGCTAATTTCAAGACTCGCTCTTGCTTCTAGTAAATTGGCTTGAGCCAAAGCAAGCCTAGCCTCAGATTGAGCGACATCGGTTAAGGTTAACTCCCCAACATCAAATTGTATCTTTGTTACAGTTAATCTTTCAGTCAATATCTGAAAATTACTTTCCATTAATTCAACGATTTTTTGACTTTTTAAAACATTAAAAAAAGCATCTGCGGCTGCATATAAAATTTCTTGTTCAGCGATTCTTAAGCTTGCTCTTCCAGCCTTAACAAGGCTGACAGACTTAAGTCGGTTATTAACTAGTTTTCCACCTGAAAATAATATTTGTTTGACTTCAATTTTAGATACTCGAGGTTGCAGCTTAATTTCATCAATCTCTCCATAATTAAGAGAGGATTCCCCATAAGACGTTGAAATACCTATACTTGGAAAAAATCTTGAAGAAGCTGAAGAAACATCTTCATCCAATGACTTCAATAACGATCTTTCTCCTTCGATAACAGGATTTTTCTCATATGCAAGTGAAAGGGCATCCTCAAGTGTTTCGGACATAACAGAAGGTGAAATAAATAAAGAAAAAATAAAATATACCTTAAAGTAATTGTTTTTCATAATACCCCTAAATAATTAAAAATGACGTTAGCGTCATTTTTACATCAATAGATCAAGAATGTTATTAATTCAAGAATTTAATAATCAAAGTTTAATTTGATTTATAAAATAGAAGACTGGACAAATATGATATAAATCTAATATGAAAGATAATGTTTTGATGGCCACTTGGCGGAGTGGTTACGCAGCGGCCTGCAAAGCCGTGGACGCCAGTTCGAATCTGGCAGTGGCCTCCAAAATATTAAGCATTAAATCCACTTAATATAAGATTAGTATAAGAAAGTATGCCTTTAAGTAAGTTTGCTAAATAATATAAAAAGGTTGGCACCCTATTTGCATAGATTAATAAGTTAAATGCTCAATTTAGATATTATTTTAATTTGAGAATCAGTTGCAACTAGTAATCTGAATGATTAAGAATCATATTGTTTATTTTGATTCTAAGGAATGAAAAATGAAAGATAAAAGCAAAGTTTCCCAAAATATTAATACATCTGATGGAAGCGCACCATACATTGAGTCATTGTATGAATCTTTCCTTGATAAACCTCAATCTGTTCCTGAAGATTGGAGGATTTATTTTGAAACCCTTCCATCTGAAGCTGGCGATACAAAAGATATTTCCCATAAAGAAATTATTCAACGCTTCAAGTCACAAAGAAGAAAAAGAACTCATTCCTTNAAATCTCCAGAAAATGATAAACAAATTAGAGTAATTCAACTAATACAAGCCTATAGAAATCGAGGTCACCAGAGAGCAAACCTTGACCCCCTTGGTCTAAAAGAGATAAAGCCATGTGAGGACTTAGATCTTGAGTTTCATGGGTTGGATGAGTCTGATTTAAATAAAAAATTTAAGACCGATACTTTAAAAATTAACGGAGATATCGCAACACTTTCCGAAATAATAGACTCATTAAAAAAAATTTACTGCGGAACACTTGGTATTGAATACAATTATATAACAAATACTCAAGAGAGACTATGGTTCCAGGATAGACTAGAGCCAAATATGGGGAAAGTTTATTTTGATAAAGAAGAAAAAATTCATCTTCTCAAAAGATTGAATTCTACTGAAGGTTTGGCAAAATTTTTATCTACTCGATACCCTGGTATGAAAAGATTTGGAAGTGAAGGTGCGGAATCTCTCATTCCTCTCGTCGATAGTTTAATTCAAAACTGTAGTATTTTTGGAGCAGAGCAAATCTGCTTAGGTATGGCCCACAGAGGAAGATTAAATTTACTTGTAAATGTTTTGGGAAAATCACCAAAAGAGCTTTTTATGGAATTTGAAGAAGATTATGAGCTAGAGGGCGCTAGTACTGGTGATGTTAAATATCACTTGGGTTTTTCTTCAAATATTCTTACCCCTAATGGAGAGGTTCATGTTTCATTAAATAACAATCCTTCACATTTAGAAATTGTAAATCCGGTTATAGAAGGTTCTGTTAGGGCTCGACAGGAAAGACTTAAGGATGAACAAAAGGATTTAGTGATACCAATTTTAATTCATGGAGATGCTTCTTTTTCTGGTCAGGGAGTTGTAATGGAAACATTACAAATGTCTCAAACAAGAGGATATGGCGTTGGTGGAAGTATTCATATTATTGTTAATAATCAAATAGGATTCACAACATCAAATGAGATGGATGCGAGGTCCACACCCTACTCAACCGATGTAGCTAAAATGATTGAATGCCCCATTCTTCACGTAAATGGAGATGATCCAGAAATGGTTGTTTTCGCTGCAAAGTTAGCTTGTGAGTATCGCTACACATTCAAAAAAGATATTATAATAGATATGTTTTGTTTTAGACGTCGCGGACACAATGAAGCTGATGAACCATCTGCAACTCAACCTTTAATGTATAAAGAAATAAATACTCACAAATCAGTTAGGGACCAGTATCAACAAAAACTTGTAGAACAAAATATAATTTCTAATGATAGGTGTGAAGAACTTCAAAAAGACTATAGANACTCATTAGAAAAAGGAGAATCAGTTACAGATAATCTTGCAAAAGGAAATGAGGGTAAGTGGTTTGATTGGACACCCTACCTTAATAGAACTTGGAATGAGTCGGTAAGTACAAAATTCAATAAAGAAAAGTTTAAAGAGTTGGGCGATATTATATCTTCTTCACCAAANGATTTTGAATTACAAAAACAAGTTTCAAAAATTATTGAAGATAGAAAAAAAATGAATTCTGGCGATATTCCTATAAACTGGGGTTTTGCTGAGAATATGGCTTTTGCGACACTTCTAAGCGAAGGGTATCCTATTCGCTTTACGGGGCAGGATTCAAGAAGGGGAACATTTTCTCATAGACATTCAACACTACATGATCAAAAAAATGGTTCTGAATATATTCCTTTAGTTAAAATAGCTAATGAAAATAATACAAAGATTGACCTTTATGACTCCCTTCTTTCAGAGGAGGCTGTATTAGGATTTGAATATGGTTATTCAACGACTTGGCCGACTGGACTTGTTATCTGGGAAGCACAATTTGGAGATTTTGCTAATGGAGCTCAGGTTGTAATAGATCAATTTATAGTTTCAGCAGAACATAAATGGGAGAGGTTATCTGGTTTAGTAATGCTGCTTCCTCATGGCTATGAGGGCCAAGGTCCTGAGCATAGTAGTGCAAGGTTAGAACGATACCTTCAATTATGTGCACATGATAATATACAAGTTTGTATTCCAACCACTCCTTCACAAATTTATCATTTATTAAGGCTTCAAACTGTTAGAAAAATGAGAAGACCCCTTATAATACTCTCTCCAAAAAGTTTATTAAGGCACCCTATGGCAATATCAAGCTTAGAAGAACTTACAGATGGAGAATTTAAGACTATTATTGAGGATAGTGATGTTAAACGAGAAGAGGTAAAAAAAATTATACTTTGTTCTGGAAAGGTCTTCTATGATCTTGATAAAAGAAGGAAGGAACTTAAAATTGAAAATATTGGTATAATGAGAATGGAGCAATTATATTCTTTTCCATACGATGATTTAGAGAAATCACTGTTAAAATATCCAAATACAGATGATTTTGTTTGGTGCCAAGAAGAACCTGCTAATCAAGGCGCATGGTTTAGTCACCGTCATAGAATTCAAAGAGTGCTAGATCGCTTTTCTTCGAATCAAATTAGATTAGTTAGCAGACCTTCTGCATCTGCACCTGCGGTAGGTTTAAATAAATTGCATAAAATACAACAAGAAGCTTTAATTGAAGAAGCCTTAAAATCTTAGAGGAAAGAGAATGGTTACAGAAATTAAATCCCCGACATATCCAGAGTCAGTAGCTGACGGAACTATTGCAAATTGGGTTAAAAAAGAAGGTCAAGAAGTTAAGCAAGATGAGCTTATTGCAGAAATTGAGACCGACAAAATTGTTTTAGAAGTTCTTTCACCCATAAATGGTAAAATTCAAAAAATTATAAAAGATGAAGGTGAAATAGTTAATAGTGGAGAATTAATAGCCCAAATAGAGGAATCTTCAGTAATAGAAAAGAAAGAATCCGATCAAAATGCCGAACAAGAAAACTTTAAAGAAGAAGATATTTCGCAAAGTCACGGGCCTGCTGTTAGGCGAATGCTTGAAGAGTTTAACCTTGATCCAAAAAATATAAGTGGAACAGGAAAAGATGGAAGAATTTCAAAGGCTGACATAAAAAACTACTTAGAAAATTCAACCAAAAAATCAAAAGGCAATATTGAGAAAAATATAGAAAAAGTTGATAATTTTAGCGGCAGGGATGAAGAAAGGGTTCCAATGTCAAGAATGAGATCAACTATAGCTAAAAGACTTCTATCAGTAACTCAAGAAACAGCAATGTTAACAACATTTAATGAAGTTGACATGAAGCCAATTAAAGATTTGAGAGAAAAATATGGTACTGAATTTCTTTCTGAGCATGGTTTAAAATTAGGCTTTATGGGATTTTTTGTTGCAGCATCAATCAATGCTCTTAAAAAGTTCCCTGTCGCAAATGCTTCTATTGATGGAAATGATGTTGTTTACCATGGTTATCAAGATATAAGTGTGGCTGTATCAACTGACCGAGGCTTGGTTGTACCAGTTATTAGAGATGCTGATATTATGACTCTTCCAGATATAGAGAAGTCAATTCTTGAATATTCTGAAAAAGCNAAAGAAGGTAAACTAACAATAGAAGATATGCAGGGGGGAACTTTTACAATATCAAACGGTGGTGTATTTGGCTCATTATTATCAACACCAATTTTAAATGCTCCTCAAACGGCGATATTAGGAATGCATACAATTCAAGATAGAGCGGTTGTAATTGATGGAAAAATAGAGGTAAGACCAATGATGTATTTAGCTCTAAGTTATGATCATCGTTTATTAGATGGCAAAGATGCTGTTGGCTTCCTTATATGCATTAAAGAGCAGCTTGAGTCACCGCAAAGACTTTTGTTAAATTTATAATTNATAAGAATTTATATGTAATTNTTTAGAGTTATTCTGCTTCAAACTCTATATGAAGTTCCTTTAATGCCCTTAATAAATAATGAGGGTGGTGTTGAAAATCATTCTTGCCTTCTGAAAATTTCATACTTTTAAATCTATCAGTTACAGCTTTAAAACCCCACCACAGCTCTCGCCTGGCCAAGGGGGCACCCAAGCAATGGTGAACACCCGAGCCAAAGGCCATATGAGATCCAGCTTTTTTTCTCTCCAAGTCTATTTCATCGGGATTATCAAAAGCTCTTTCATCTCTATTTGCAGCAGCATAACGCACATTTACAACTGAACCTTTAGGCATTTTAACCCCATGAAANTCAACATCACATGCCGTTGTCCGCATCAAACTTTGAACGGGAGACTCGAGTCTAAGAACCTCCTCNACAAAAACTTTTAAATATTTATCTGGATCAGATTTTAGCTTCAACCATACTTCAGGGTTTTCAATTAAAAGTCTAATTCCCGCTGATAAAGCGTTTGTTGTAGTCTCACTTCCGCCAACAAAAGTATCCGCCATCATTTCAGCATGAAGCTCATTATCATTTAAAGGTCTACCCCACTCCTCAATAACTGTATTTACAAGCTCACTAAGAAGTGAATCATCAGGCTCNNTTCTTAATTTTTCAAAAATAGGCTGAAAATAGTGTTGGCCTTCAATTTCTCTTTCAATGGCNTCAAGNTCCTCTTCTTTAGTAAGCATCATTCCAATTCTGTGGAAAAAAGCATCTGTAGAAATTTTAATCTTCCACAAATCCTCATCATTTTTAATACCCATTTGAACACCAATAATTTTTAAAGGTAGTGGAATAGAAAACTGCTTAACCCAATCACAACGACCATCTTTAATAAAAGAATCAATCAAATCATAGGCCGTATTTTCTACTACAGATTCCAATTCTTTAATTTTACTTGGCCTGAAAGCTTTATCAAAGATACTCCTCATCTCCTTATGATTTGGATTATCTCTTCCCGCAAGCGTTGGTGATGGGACCCAGCCTTTTTTTTCAAAAAGCTCGACACCTTTTTTTACATGTTCAGAATTGATATTAGATTCGGCTTTTTGAGCTGCGGCTCCAAAAGAACTACTAAAATTCTCAGTATCCAATAAGAGCTCTCTCACATATTCATACCGAGTTACAATAAAAAAACCAGTCTTAGGATCTTGGTAAACAGGAGCNTCATTTCTTAACATTTTATAAGCGCTATAAGGGCATTGTTGAATATTGCTATCCGTAAGATCTACCTCGCTAGGAACAATTGTTTCTTTATTCATTAAATTAACCCCTTGTTTTAATTATAAATATTTATTTAGATATATTATATAAATAATTGATATAATTAGATAATTATCTATCTATTATTTAAATCTTTTACACTACGCTCAAGCTCCGAAACTCTTTTTTCAAGCTTATCTAAGACATCTTTTTTTACAAAACCTGAATCTTTCATAAACTTTTCTAAGGCAGGTTTCATCATTTTTTCCATACCTTTTAAGTCTTTAGCCATATTAAAAATGTTCATTTGAACCTCCTGATTGTTAAATAGAATATTACAAATTATTGTCTAAACGACAATTTCTTTCTTCAAGTATGGGTTTTAACGCCCTATAAGCTGCTGGATTAAGATTTAAAGGAATAGCTGGATGTAAATGATGAATTATATGATATTCCATTCCAAGAGTTAAAAAAGTACCTAAGGCTGCTTTAAAACTTCTTGTATCCCTATACCTGCCCTGCTCTTCCATAGGATGATGTGGTGCCCAGGCTAATGTCATTTGAATGTATCCTGATCCTATAAGTCTTGGGAGCCACCAAATAAGCATTACTTCAACTCCATAGCCTGCCCATACAAAAAGAACTAAAATTAACCAATAAGAGATTCTTGTAATTAGGGCCTCAGTTATAACTTTTTCCTTAACTGATGATTCTTCCAAAAATTCCAAATAAGGAAGGTCCTTGTGCCTATTAACGAATAAATTAACCCATAAGGCATTCGATAGGTTATCAGCCTTTACTGAATAATCAGGATCTTTAAATGGATCGTTAGTATGAGAGTGATGCATTAAATGTGTTTCTTGAGCTAACCTGTAGGGTAAAACTATTGGTATTAGTGATGTGTAACCAATTAATTCATTTAACCAAAATAAAGAGGAACCTTTTTTTGCGATATTTCCATGCTGTGCCTCATGAGATGGTAAATAACACAAACAGGAGCAAATACAGGAAATTAGAAAGCTACTCCACAATGGTATTGCACCAATTAGAGTTAATGGCCATAACAGTAACCAAGTAGATAAATTTAGGGCCCACCAAAAAATCATAAACCATGGTGTTTTTCCAATAAATTGCCTTGCAATCTGCATTTCTTTTTCAGCTAAATCCAATTTGTTCTCCAAAGATATTAAAACCATTGCCCTTTGATATTAGCATATAAACCCCAAAAAAAACCAACTACTAGGCAAGGTAAAATATTTGGAAATCCAAAAATTATTTCTATATTACTATAACTCAATAATTGAGATAAAACTGGAGCCATAAAGAAAATTCCAAACAAAATTTTTCCTTTTGAAACTAAATAAAGAAATACAGAGCTAATCATCAAAAAAAATTATCCGATGCATAAGAAATGTCAATATTAATTAGATTAAAATTGTTCAATTATAAAAAAAAAATATCTTTAACTTAAATATAGTTTATAAAAAAAACAAAAATAAGGATTGTGTTAAAATGTCAGATATATCAAATTTACCAAATTCAAAAAAAATAATCTTAAAAACAAGACCGAATGGAGACCCAGAGGTAAGTGATTTTGATATTATAGAAGAGATTGCAAAGGCTCCAGATGATGGAGAAGTTTTAGTCGAGGTTCAAGCTTTGGAAATTGGAGCATGGATAAGAACCACTTTAAATGAAACAGCCTTTCATGGCTCTACGCCAATAGATGGAACAATTCCAGCATTGGGGAATGGAAAGGTAATAATTAGTAAATCAGAAAAATTCAAAGAAGGTGATATGGTTACTGGACCTTTGATGGCTCAAAGCTATACAACTATGCCAGCTGATTTTTTTACTAAAGTAACAAATCCCGAAATTGATCCTTTTACGCAAATTGGTGTTTTAGGAGTAACTACTGGCTTAACAGCCTATTTTGGAATTTATGATGTTGGACAAGTCAAAGAAGGTGAAATTGTTCTTGTATCAGGTGCTGCTGGTGGAGTTGGTGCATTAGTTTGTCAGCTCGCAAAACTTAAAGGCGCAAAAGTCATCGGTATAGCTGGCGGTAGAGAAAAATGCGACGTCCTCATTAATGAAGTCGGTGTAGATGGAACAATTGACTACAAAAGTGAAGATATTGATAAAAAGATTAAAGAATTTGCTCCAGAAGGCATTGATATCTTTTTTGATAATGTTGGAGGAGAAATTTTAGACTTTGCTCTTGATAATCTTCGCGATAGAGCAAGAGTTGTAATTTGTGGAGCTATTTCTCAATATTCTCATCATGATGAGGTTGATGGTCCTAGCCTATACCTTCGTTTAGCTGAAAAATATGCCAGAATGGAGGGTTTTACTGTTATGCACTTTGAAGAGCACTATGAAAAAGCGTCCAAAGAGCTTTTAGACCTCCACAATCAGGGTAAGTTAAAGGTTCCATTCCAT
>PAGD01000001.1 GCA_002704345.1 Rhodobiaceae bacterium
GGGTTATTAATTTTTACAATCTTGCAGCCTTGTTATTTCTTCTTGGGTGAGGGTGATTATTATTGGATGTTTCCAATTACTTTTATAGCTGGATTGGCTGGATCAACTTTTCATCTTATCCCACATTCTATGAAAGCAGATGTTATAGATTATGATACTTATCTTACTGGTGAAGATAGAGCGGCTCAGTTTTTTGCAGCATGGTCGTTTGTTACTAAAATGGCTATAGCAATTGCACCATTTTTTGCTTTCACCTATCTTGATTTAATTGGTTTTGATTCTACTCCTGGCGCAATAAATAGCCCAGAACAAATTTTAGGTCTTAAAGTTTTATTTTGTTTAGGCCTGCCCTTATGTCTTTTACTTGCAATTTTATGTGTTCGTAATTATCCGATTACTCAGGAAAAACAAGAAGAGATTAGATCGGAAATAAATGCTAAAAAACAGCAGTAGCAAATTATATTAATAAAATTTAGGGTTTATGCATTTTTTCTCTGTGATAAACATCATCATCCTGTCGTTTGCCCCTATGACAATCTGAATCATCAAAATAAGGATCATTTGTTGGTTCAGTCCTTGACCAATCATTAACTTCTGATCGATAGGCTATCTTCCAAACGCCATCTCTTCTCTCATAACGGTCAAGATATCTTCCAGCTATAATAACATCAGTGTTAACACCATTTTCAATGGTCTTATGATAAGCATTAAAATATATTTCACCATAGGCTGTATTTTCATCATCATCATCAAATTCAATTAATGAGTTTCCTATCATATGGTGATTAGCTATATGATCTTTTAAGGCATCCATACAAAATGTTGCAAATGTATCAGGGTCAGTTTTAATAAATCCATAATCGCAATACGCATCTTCATGAAAAACTGATCTAAAGATATTTTTATCAAGGCGATCTAGGCCTCGCATATATTTACACGCAAGATCATAAATCTCGGATTTTGATATTACTTTTTCTAGTTTTTTTTCCATAGTCTATTCCTCAAAATATGATTCAATCATTTCATGAAAACGATGAACTCGCTTTTCTTGTCCTGCAAAATATGCACCGTTGAAACCTCTGGAGCGAAGTCCATATTGTTGAAATATAAAGACGACTGCATCTTGATCAATAGTTTGACCAAGACTTTTTTCACCGTGATCAAAAACATCAGGCTCTAAAGCAAAGCTCCCTCTTTCATGAATACCAATGGTACTTCTAATAGGCGATGTTTCATTTTTAGGATTACTTGCATACCACCAGTTATCAAATACACATTTTTCTGGATCTGTTGGGTGTGGTCTCGCTCTTAAGAAATGAAATCCATCAGCCCATAATGAAACCGCAAAGTTTGGAAATAGGGTGTAATGAAACGCATCCGTAAGTTGTTCATCATAAAGATTATCGTAATGAGTATAGCCTCTTTTACCCCCCAACTTTCTTTTTGCTTTTTGGATTGCTTTTCTTGTATCAATACCTCGCCCAGTAAATTCACTTGGGTCAAGCTCCCAATCTTTCATAACTGTTGCCAAAGGGTCCTCAATTAATCCACCTTCTTCAAAAGACCCGGCAGGACCATAACCTGCTTGCATAATCATTCTATTATGTCCTTCTTCAGATAGATCAAATTGAGTATTTTTATAGCTAGTATCAACTCCGCTTGGCATTCTCTTTTTGGTAACTGCCTTTTCTGGAGCATGAACAGTATTGAGATGATAAGATTCATTAAAGTTATCCAAAATAATCTTCCAATTACAAGGCATATTAACTGTTTGAGCTACATAACGTTTCCATTTATGGATTTCGTATGCTTCCCAATCCTCCCATATTGGTCCAAGCCACTCTCTAAGAGAACATGCATTCTGATCCATATTTATCCAAATAAATCCAGCGAATGTTTCAGTTTTAACTTCCTCTAATTTTAAATTTTGACAAGGGTCTCCTTGGGGGAAATCTTCTGAATCTTGAGCTTCAAGAAGTTTTCCATCTTTTCTCCATTTCCAGCCATGATAAGGACAATTAAATGTCTCAGTTGTTCCCACATCATTGAATGTAAGACGAGCCCCTCTATGTTGACATACATTATAGAAAGACTTTATTGAGCCATCATCTTGTCTAACCATTAAAAAGCTCTCTTTTCCAAAATCTTCCATTTGATAATCACCGGCATTTGGAATTTCTTCTTCACGTCCTAGTAGCAACCAGATCTTCGGCCACATATATTCCCATTCTTTTTGCATGAACTCATAAGAATTATATCTTTTACCATCAACAGGAAGGTTTTTTAGATCTAGGTTTTTCCAACCTTTAAAATTTTTACTTTCATATTTCTTATCTATTGCACTCATTATTTACCTTTAAATTTTGGTTTTCTTTTTTCTTCAGATGCTAAAATAGCCTCTGCATGATCCTCACTTGTTCTGGCAAAGGCCATATGAGAGGAAATTAAATCAAGGCTAGTATTTAGGTCCATATTAACATTTTGATAAATTAACCTTTTTATAACCCTAACAGGGATTGGAGCTTGATCTAAGACATTACTCACCCATTCTCGTGTTTTTTTCATTAACTCTTCTTGCGAAAATATTTTATTTATTAAACCAATTCTTAATGCTTCATCGGCATCTATCACATCGGTTGACCAGAATAATTCTAGTGCTTTTGACGTTCCAACAATACGCGGCAGGAAATAAGTACCTCCATTTCCTGGAACTAAACCAAATGCTGCGTATGAAGCTCTAAAAATAGCATTTTTAGAAGCAAACCTAATATCACAATGAAGACTCATATCCATTCCAGCACCTGTTGCCATACCATTTACAGCAGCAACTATAGGCTTCTCTATTAATGCAGTTCTTTTGGCAACTCTTTGGAAATGATCCCAAAAATGATTTTTTGTCTCAAGTGGATCTATTTTATTATTTGCACCAAGGTTTGCTTTATCACCACCAGCACAAAAAGCTTCACCAGCACCAGTTAATATAACAGCAGAAATATCATCATTATCTCTACACTCATCAAGTATTTCTACCCACTCATTAACCATATTTGCATTAATAGCATTTTTTCTTTCAGGTCTATTTAAAGTAATTGTCGCTATTTTATCTTGGACATCTAAAAGTATAGGTTTTTCTGACATGTTTTTTCCTTAAAAAGTTGTATTATCAATACCACCATCAATCACTAAACTTTGACCAATGACATATGTTGCTTGTTCACTGCAAAACATTGCCACAAAATCTCCAAAATCCTGTGAGGTGCCAAATTTTCTTGCAGGTATCCTCCATTTTTTTGCGAACTCAAAAATTTCCTCATCATATGAAGTCCCGTTTTCTTCTGCTAGTTTTTGATATCTTTCTCCAGTTGCAGCTGTATGATGCATTCCAGGTAAAATATTATTTATTGCAACATTATGCCTTGCAACTTTTTTAGAAACTGCAACAGAATAATTTACTAACGCTGCTCTTGGGCCTCCTGATAATATTCTTACTTCAGCAGGTGTTTTTGCTGCACCAGTTCCAATATTAACAATTCTTCCCCATTTTCTCTTTACCATACCGGGAATTAATTCTTTCATAAATGAAACTGGACTTAGAAGAGAGACCTCCAATGTTTGCCTCCAGTCGTCTGGAGAAATACTCTCGTAGTCAGGTGTATGCATTGGAGGTGTACATGTTCCTACTAAAATATCTGGGTTGGGACATGCTTTTATTATTTTTTCTCTTCCCTCATCAGTACTATGATCGGTGGCTACTGCAACAACATTTACACCAGTTTCTTTTCTTATTTCTTCACAAGTATTTTCAAGCCTTTCTTCTCCCCGAGATGATATGACTAGGTCAACACCTTCTCTGGCAAGAGCAATTGCGCTACCTTTTCCCATTCCAGCACTTCCACCATTTATGATAGCTTTCTTACCTTTAATACCTAAATCCATAAACTCGCCCCAAACATTTATATAATTGTTTAATTATAATTTTAGATTAAGTAATTTATTGAAAATTTCAAAATAAATATCTAATTTTTTATATTTGTTTCCATTTTTTTATCTAGATAAAATACAATATATTCATTAATGTCGGGCAAGGAGATAGTAGATGGATAAAGAATATGATGTTGTAATTTTAGGCTCAGGCGCAAGTGGAATGATGTCCGCAATAACTGCTCATGAGAATGGGTCTTCTGTTGGACTTTTTGAAAAGCAATCTCTTGTAGGAGGGACTGCTGGTGTTTCAGGTGGTATTATATGGGCTCCCATGAATAGTCACATGAAAGCAAAAGGTATTGAAGATCATAGGAATAAAGCGATTGATTATTTCATGTCTCTATCACACGGCGATATTAATCAAAATTTATTAGAAGCATTTATTGATAATTGCTCTGAGGCACTTGATTTTCTTGAAAGTAAAACAGATGCTAAATTTTCAATACTTGAGGGATATCCTGATTATTACCTTGATCGACCAGGCGCAATAAAGGGTGGGGGTAGAGCCTTAGATAATAATTTATTTGATTATTCAATTTTAGGTGAGTGGGCAAATAAAATTCGTAACAATGGTTCTCCTCTTCCAATGACACTTGGTGAAACACCTTTGGGTGGAGGTACAGGCATAGTTCCTGAGGATATTATGTCGGAACGTATTTCAAAGGACTCAAGAGGTTTTGGGCAAGCATTAGTGGGGGCCCTTTTAAAAGGCTGTCTAGATAGGGATATAGAGCCACAATTGAATGCAAAAACTAAAAGATTAATTAAAGAAGGAAACAGAATAACAGGAATTGAAATAGAGGTTGATAATAAGGTTGAAACAATAAATGCACGTCGCGGTGTAATTATAGCCACTGGAGGTTTTGAGTGGAACAAAGAACTCGTTAGCACCTTTTTAAGGGGCCCTTTAAACGCCCCTGCTTCACCACCAGGTAATGATGGCGATGGACTAATTCTTGCTCAGGAAGCTGGAGCAGCCTTGGGAAATATGACAAGTGCTTGGTGGTCTCCAGTTCTGTCAATTCCTGATGATGAGTGGAAAGAGGGCGGTCAAATGTCATCGCCAATTTTAATTGAAAGAACTCTTCCTCATTCGATAATGGTTAATAAGGCAGGTAAAAGATTTTGTAATGAAGCAACAAATTATTCTGCTTTAGCAGGAGCATTTCATTTTTTTGATCCCAATCAATATGGGTATCCAAATTTACCAGCTTGGATAATTTTTGATTCTAATTTTAAAGATAAATATCCTTTTTCAACCATCATGCCTGGAGCAGATGCGCCAAATTGGATGAATAGTGCTGATACACTCAACCAATTAGCTGAAAAATTAGATATTAATATTGATAACTTTACTGAAACTGTTGATAATTTTAATAATTATGTTGATGAGGGAAATGATAAAGAATTTTCAAGAGGTGAGAGCGATTACGATTCTTTTTATGGCGACAGATCCCAAGAAGGTGTTTTTTCGACACTGGGAAAACTCAATAAGGCACCTTATTACGCTGTTGAAATCAATATCGGTGCATTAGGCACTAATGGGGGCGCAAGTACAGATTCATCTGGAAGAGTTTTATCTGCCTCTGGAGAGATTATCCAAGGTCTCTATACCGTTGGTAATGCTATGGCAGGCAGTACGGGCTCCGTTTATGCTGGAGCAGGTGGAACTTTAGGACCTGCCCTAACTTATGGCTTTCTTGCTGGGAAGCATGCAGCTGGTAATAACTTTTTTAATTCTGAGGACAATTAATGAATAAAATTCTTGTATATGGTGCTACTGGCGATCAGGGATTACCTTTAATAGATGAGCTATTAAAAAATGGATATAAGGTTAGGGCTGCAAGCCGAAATCCTAATGATTTTAATGCTTATAATCCAGGTGATGTTGAGGCAGTAAAGGCTGATCTTTTTGATATAGAATCTTTAAGGAATATTTCCAAAGATATAGATGGAATAGCAATGAATTTGCCATTTGTTTTTGATAAAGAAATAGCAAAAACATGGGGAGAAAATATAACAAGGTCTGGCTATGATGCGGGTATAAAAAAAATTGTTTTTAATACCAGCTGTTATGTTGCACCAGATGACAATGGACTTGCAGCACATGATGGAAGACGTGCAATTGAAAAAGCAATGGAAGAAAGCGGCATGGAATATGTTGTAATTCGATCTATGGTTTTTATGGATAATTTAACTCGTTTTTGGTCAAAACCGTCAATTACTAATAATAATACTTTTGCATATCCTTGCTCTCCAGAATTAAAAATTTCTTGGGTATGTCTAGAAGATGTTGCTAAATTTATGGTTGCTTCATTATCTAGTAGTTCCATGAAGGCTGACAAGATTTATGTTGGAGGGCCAGAAATTTTATTAGGAAAAGAGGTTGCTGAAAGATTTTCTAGAGCACTTGGTCGTGAAATTATATTTAAGAGCTTGGAGCCTCAAAATTTTGCAGGAGCTATGAGTAAATTAGTAACTGGATCTGAAGTTTATGAAGATCAGTCAATTTATGGAGGTATGGCAGCATTTTATAGTTGGTATAATCAACAAAATCCGTCACCGTTAGCAGTTGATATGAATCCTTTATATAAATCACTTAATTTGAAGCCAACTTATTTTGAAGATTGGATAAAAAGTCATAACTGGGATAAAGTATAATTAAATAATTTAAGGGAGTTATTTATGAGCAAACTAGATATTAAATCAATAAGCTTTTTAGATCCTGCAACTCAAAGTTGTCCGTATGAGGCTTATAAAACCTTGAGATCAGAGTGTCCTGTATATCAAATACCTGAAGTTGGTTTTTACATGATTACAAAATATGATGATGCAAGAATGGTAATAAAAGATACCGAAACTTACTCAAATACATATTCACATCAGCAGGGTTATGAGAGCGAAGGAGTTAAACGTCACAGTGAGATAATGAATACTGAAGGTTTTGGTAAAAAACCAATAACCCTTCAAAGAACAGATCCACCTATTCATACCAAGTACCGTAAACTCTTAAATAAGGCTTTTACTTTAAGCCGAGTTAAGGAGATGGGCCCTTATATTTCTGATGTTGTAAATGATTTAATTGATGGCTTTATAGATAAAGGAGAGTGTGAGTTTGTTTCTCAGTATGCAGTACCCATACCCTGTACGATTATTGCTGACCAACTTGGTGTCCCAAGGGAATACCTTGGTAAATTTAAAGAATGGTCAGATGCTATGTTAATACCAGCTAGTGGCATGGCTTCTGTAGAGGAGATGGAAAATGCTGCAAGGCTTGAGGTTGAATCGCAGCATTATTTTAAGAGTATTTTTGATAAAAAAAGAAAGAGTCCAACTGATGATATTATTTCAGATCTAGTTAATGCTGATTTTGATGGAGAGCGAAAGCTTACCGAGGATGAGTTACAAGATTTGATTAATCAATTATTAACCGGTGGTAATGAGACAACCACTAGCTCAATTGCGCATGGAATGTGGCTTTTGTTAAGACATCCAGATCAAATGCAAAAAGTAATCAACGATCATGAGCTTATTCCTAATTTTGTTGAAGAAACAATCCGTTATGAAACGCCCGTACAAGGTTTGTTTAGGACTGCGATGGCTGATAGTGAAATAAAGGGTGTTAAAATTCCAAAAGGAAGTACTTTGCTAGTAAGATATGCTGCACTTAATCGAGATGAAGAAGTTTTTGGTAATCCAGAGACTTTTGATATTGAAAGGAAAGATGTCGGAAAGCATCTAGCATTTGGCTCGGGAGCACATCATTGTATTGGGGCTAGTTTAGCAAGAGCAGAAATGCATGCAGCTTTCAAATACTTTTTTGAACGCATAAAGAATATAGAATTAATGAGAGATTTGGATGAAATCCCTCACCACCCAAGTATTTTCTTACATCAGTTAAAGGAACTACCTATTAAGTTTGATAGGCAATAATGATTATGAGAAATTTTTTTTTAAAGATTATTTTTTTAAATTTTCTTATTTTTATAAATTTAACAGGCTCTTTGTTTTCTAATACAATTCAACCAGGCCCTCTTTCATATGAGGAGATTCAAAAGGCTTTAATTTTATCTAAACCCGGTGATATTATTAAGCTTGGGGAAGGAGTATTTGAATTTGAGGATGGTCTATCTTTAGATATAAATAATGTCACAATTTCTGGTGAAGGAATAAATAAAACAATATTATCTTTTAAAAATCAAAAATCAGGTGCTGAAGGCCTTATGATTACTTCAAATGGAGTTATCTTAAAAGATTTTGCTGTTGAGGATACTATTGGCGACGCAATTGTTGTTAAGGGCGCCAACGGGATAAGTTTCATAAGGGTTCGAACAGAATGGACAGGTGGCCCTAAAGAATCAAATGGAGCCTATGGGTTTTATCCTGTTCAAAGTACTGATGTTTTAATAGATGGCTGTATTGCTATAGGCGCTTCTGATGCTGGAATTTATGTAGGTCAATCAGAGAGAATTAAAGTTCTAAATAGTATAGCTAGATATAATGTTGCCGGAATTGAGATCGAGAATAGTTTTTTCGCCGAAGTTATTGGTAATATAAGTGAACATAATACAGGTGGTATATTAGTTTTTGATTTACCCGATCTTCCTCAACAAGGAGGACATCATATTTTAGTTGAAAACAATATTGTCAGAAATAATGATACTGAAAATTTCGCTCCCGAGGGTAATATTGTTGGAAATACTCCAAACGGAACCGGTATAATGGTTATGGCAAATCAGTTTGTCGAAATAAAGAATAATGAAATTAAGAATAATGCAACAGCTGGCATTCTTATTGCCAGCTATCAAGATGAAGCAGAAGACAAAAATTATAACCCAATAGCCAGTAATGTTTTTATTCACGGAAACTCATTAATTAATAATGGTTTCAATGTTGATAAGGTTAGGGCTAGTCCAATATCTGAAGTTATAAACGGTAAAGTGCCAGATATAATTTGGGACGGAGTAGTGCCGTTAACAGAGTGGATTGGTATACGGAGCTCTAAAAGAATAATTCTTGGCGATAATTATTCAAATTCAGACACTCCTGTGTTTGCTAATTTAAAGCTAATGACAAAATTTTTAATTTCTTATCTTCATAAAGTTGATACTAATTATGAGAATTACCGTGGAGAATTAAAGTCTATTCAACCTGTAGTTTTCAAAAAGGATTAAATTAATTGA